>CALASV010000001.1 GCA_937888895.1 uncultured Clostridia bacterium
AGATGCCAGCGAAGAACAGTTAGACTGTCCTTTCGTATTTGCATCTGCCAAATCCGGACATGCTTCTTTGGATATGGATACCCCGGGAGAAAACATGGTTCCTCTTTTTGAAACCATTCTTGACTATATTCCAGGTCCTACCGGTGACCCTGATGCAAATACACAGGTACTTATCAGTACCATCGACTACAATGAATATGTAGGTCGTATTGGTGTAGGCAAGGTAGATAATGGTGTTTTAAAGATTAATCAGGATGCCGTTGTAGTAAACCACCATGAACCAGACAAATGTACTAAGGTTCGTATCAGCAAGCTGTATGAATTCGATGGATTAAATAAAGTAGATGTAACGGAAGCTTCGGTTGGTTCTATCGTTGCCATCTCCGGTATTGCCGATATCCATATCGGAGATACCATCTGTGCTTCTGAAGCCCCAGAAGCTATTCCTTTCCAGAAGATTTCGGAGCCTACCATTGCGATGAACTTCATCGTTAACGACAGCCCTCTAGCAGGTCAGGAAGGTAAATACGTGACCTCTCGTCACATCCGTGAAAGACTTTACCGTGAATTAAACACCGACGTATCTCTTCGTGTAGAGGACACCGAATCACCAGACAGCTTAAAGGTATCTGGACGTGGCGAATTGCACTTATCTGTCCTGATTGAAAACATGCGTCGTGAAGGCTACGAATTTGCGGTAAGTAAGGCAGAGGTATTATATAAAAAGGATGAAAATGGTAAATTATTGGAACCAATGGAAATCGCTTATGTAGATGTACCAGATGAATTTACTGGAGCTGTTATTTCCAAGTTACAGCAACGTAAAGGCGAACTTCAGAACATGGGCTCCATCGCAGGCGGTTATACGCGTCTTGAATTCCGCATCCCTTCCCGTGGATTGATTGGCTATCGTGGCGACTTTATGACAGACACCAAGGGCAATGGTATCATCAACACTATTTTCGATGGTTATGACCATTACCGCGGTGACATTGCTTACCGTGCAACAGGTTCTCTGATTGCCTTTGAAGATGGTGAATCCGTAACTTATGGACTTTTCTCTGCACAGGATCGTGGTACACTCTTTATTGGACCTGGCGAAAAGGTATACTCAGGCATGGTTATCGGACAATGCTCTCGTGCAGAGGACATTGAACTAAACGTATGTAAGAAAAAACATCTAACCAATACCCGTTCCTCTTCTGCTGACGAAGCACTTACACTTGTGCCACCTCGCATCTTAAGTCTGGAACAGGCATTGGACTTCATTGATACGGACGAACTTCTTGAGGTAACACCTGAAAGTCTTCGTATCCGCAAGCGTATCTTAGACCCTACCTTAAGAAAACGTGCTGCATTTAAAGCAAAGCAGTCCTAGGAGGCACTTATGACAATTCGACGAGCAACAGACCATGATATGGATGGTATCAATCGTTTGCTTTTACAAGTCCTTATGGTACACCACAATGGACGACCAGACCTGTTTAAAGCAAATGCAAAAAAATATACCGATGCTGAATTACTGGAAATCATCGCAGATGACAACAAACCAATCTTTGTTGCCGTGGATGAACAAAACGATGTATTAGGCTATGCTTTCTGTATTTTTCAACAGCATATCGATAACAATATCTTAACCGATATAAAGACTTTATATATCGACGACTTATGTGTTGACGAACAAAGACGAGGTAAGCACATTGGTAAGACCTTATATAACTATGTTCTGGACTTTGCAAAAGCCAATGACTGCTATAACGTAACCTTAAACGTATGGTCATGCAACGAAAGTGCTCTAAAGTTCTACGAAAAATGTGGCCTCGTACCACAAAAAATAGGCTTAGAAATCCTATTATAAAACACAACCGGCTGTTGCCGTTCCTATATTTTCAAGGAACTGCGCAGCCTTTTCTTTTCCTTATGGGGCTCATAGAATTCATACATATTTATTTGCTTCTGAATGCTTCTATGTATTTATTCACAGTAATAAAAACTTGAGTTTTCTATGAAACTTACTTGCTCTTTTATAATTATTTATGTCTGTCTAAATTTCGAGCAATTTTGGGGTTCTGTACGTGAATGAAAGGGACACTTTGAAAGACTTTTCTTAGTTTCTCTTGGTGGGCATGTTTTATTAAATGTCATATGTCAGCAATACTGTCTGAGACGCCGCACTTGCGTCGAGTTTGTTGCTGACATATGTAATATCATTTAAAACATTCAAGCGTTGCAAAGAGATAAAAATAGGGCTGTGCAGTCTCACACATCAATGGAGATTGCAACAGCCCAACATATGCTCCTATTTATTGGAAAGGTATTCGTGGATGCCCTGGGCAGCGGCTTTGCCAGCACCCATTGCAAGAATTACGGTTGCCGCACCTGTTACGGCGTCACCACCTGCATATACACCTTCCTTGGAAGTAGCACCTGTAGTTTCTTCTGCGACTAATAAAAGATTTAAGTCATCTTTAGAAGCATCTAGTTGTAAAGAAACGAGGTGATTTGCTTTTAAATTACTATGAAGTGCTAAACAAGGACTGTCTTGTAAAGTTAATCCATTGGTAAAGGTTACTTCATAGAGAGAAATAGATAATAAATCTACAGTAGAAGAAATTAAATAAAAATTACTGTCTTCATCTATTGTTAAAGAAGCATCTAATTCAAGATTTTCAATAGAAGGAACAGGAGTGAAGCTAATTTCTCCATTGGGTTGTATCTGTTGTTGTTCTTTTGTATCATTAGAAAAATAATCTTGTGGCAATATTTTAATAGAAGTAATAACAGGTTGATTTTCTGAAAGAACCGTTCCATTATCATCTTCTGTAGTAACATTAGCACAGATAGCATCTACTACGTCCATTCCAGAAATAACTGTACCAAAACTAGCATAACTTCCATCTAAAGCAGTACTGTCTTCTTGGACAATAAAAAATTGGGAAGATGCACTGTCATAGGATTTTGCTCTTGCCATAGAAATAGTACCTCGTACATGACTAATCGGATTGTTATAATCGTTTAGAGAAAATTCTCCAGGGATAGTATAAGTAGCACCACCTGTTCCATTTCCCTTAGGGTCTCCTCCTTGAATCATAAATCCATTGATAATACGGTGAAAGGTTAGTCCATCATAAAAACCTTCCTTTGCTAAATTTACAAAATTTGTTACAGTAGCTGGTGCTGAATCAGCATCTAGAGAAAGAATGATAGTTCCATAATCTTCGACTTTTATTTGTGCATAATGATATCCTGATAAATAATTGGTAGAATCATAATTAGGATTGTTTTGGTGTGACTTTGTCCCACAAGCAGTTAGAACTAAAGTAAAAAATAAAGATAGTATGGAAAAAGTAAGCCATTTGTTTCTGTTCATAAAATTAGTAGTCTCCTTAAAAATAGTTTATTTATGAGTAAGTAACCAAGTGGATTACGAATATCCAATTGGCTAGAAAATAATAACATTATTTTGCTTTATTTATTCGTCAAAACTATGTCAAAATGAATAAAATAGTAGAAAGAAAATTTTTAACCGAATCAAAGAAGATTATAAATATTTGGTTGACTTTGGTAAAGAACTATTAAAAATTGATTAAGTTTTTATTTTTTAAAACTTTAGTAACAATTTTATGGTAAACTATAGATATGTCATAAAAAAATGATTATAATAAAAAAATGTTGGAATGTAATCAAATAAAGTTTTTTGTTGGGTTTTTATAGGTAAGTGAAAATTATGTCCAACTGATTTAGAAAGAATAGTATTAGAAAATATTGTTAAAGAAAGGAAGAAAGGAATAAGGGATTCAATGGATAAAGAAGGTACATTTTTAGATTTTTATGGGGAAATTAAAAATACATCAGAAGAATGGGAAAGAATGCGTTTGATTTATGATGCGGCATTGCGTGAAATAAATACAAAATTAGAAACATTAAATAATGAATTTAAGATGCGACATCAATATAATCCGATTGAACATATGACTTCCCGAATTAAGTCTCCAGAAAGTATTGCAAAAAAATTAAAACATAATGGTAGAAGATTAACAGTAGAGAATATTATACGTTACATTAATGATGTGGCAGGAATTAGAGTAATTTGTTCTTATGCATCAGATATTTATCGTATTGCACATTTAATTTCTGAGCAATCGGATGTTACTATATTAAAGATTAAGGATTATATTAAAAATCCGAAACAAAATGGATATAAAAGTTATCATATGATTGTTTCTGTTCCCGTTTTTTTATCTGATATGACAATTAATACGAAAGTAGAAATTCAAATTCGTACGATTGCAATGGATTTTTGGGCAAGTTTAGAACATAAAATGTATTATAAATTTGAAGGAAATGCACCAGAGAGTATTCGGAGAGAATTAAAAGAGTGTGCAGATTTAGTTTCTTTCTTGGACCAGAAAATGATGGCAATTAATCAAGAAATTAAACGATATGCTGGGGAACAAGTAGATGAGGATAAAGAAGTGGATGAAGGGTTAATGGCATTATATGGGACAGTAGTGGAAGATATGGATGATTTAAGAAGAACTTCCATTCAACTTTTGTAAGATGAAAAGGGTAATCAGAAACCTTATTTTCTGATTACCTTTTTTGGTTATGAGTAAGTAGCAAAGCGGATTACGAATATCCGATTGACTATTTTCTATAAAAAACATGGTCTTCTAAAATATAAAATTCTTTAAATGTAGAGAGGTCTGCCTTTTTTACTGTACGGAAAAATTGGAAAGTACCAATGTTATTACGTCCAGCAAGAGCTTCGTTTGCTGCTTTATAACAAATATCAGGGATACCTCGTTTCCATGCTGCTTCTAATTGTCGTTTTGTAGCACCAGCGAATTGACCAGGGGCATATAATACTTCTTCTAAAGTATTTCCCCATGCTTTAGATTCCAAACGATTTAGAATAACATTTGCAACGGCTAACATACCTTCATATTGTTGATTAGCTGCTTCAGTGTAAATAACGGAAGCAAATAAGAAAATTTCATCTTCTGTCATAGAGATAGGATTTCTTTTAGTTTCTGCAACTGTTGTGATACGAGCTTTTGCAATAGCAGCCTTAGCTTTTTCAGCTGCTTCTTTTGCTTTTCGTTCTTCTTCTTGGCGTTTTGCTTCTTCTTGACGTTTCTTTTCTTCAATTTCTTCTAAAGAAGAACCTGTTTGTAAATTGCAAGAAATGGTTGCATAATCAGAAGAAATATATCCTGTATTACCATTATCTAGTTTAATAGCGAACCATTCATTAAAACTTTTCGATAGAAGAACAGTTACTTTTTCTCCCTTTTTTAATTTATCTATAATCTCTGAATCTGTATTTGGCTCACTTCGTACATTGAGTACTTCTGTAGTTACTTTAGCAGAAATCCATTTTTTAGAATCACATAATTTTTTAATTTCTTCTTCTGAGTAAAGATATGTAGCGTTGATATATCCTGATTTAATAGAACCTGTGGAAATTTCAACCCAATCATTTTCGATGTCTAAAATATAAGCGAAACTTTCTGCTGGAAGTTTTCCTATAATTTCTGCATCAGTACTTGGACCACTTCTAATATTTAAGTTAGTTGTAATATCAGGAATGGTAAAATCTATAGTATAAGCAGTTAATGCTGGTGTAGGCGTAGGGGTAGGAGCTTTCGTTGGCGTGGGTGTTGGAGTATTTGTTGGTAATGGAGTTACAGTAGGTGTCGGTGTAAGTGTTGCTGTAGGGGCTACCGTATTCGTTGGGGTAGGTGCTTCTTGTGTTGCAGAATTTACTTGTTTTACTTGAGTTGAGTTTGTATTAGTTGCTTCTTGTTCAATTGATTCGGTAAAAGAACCAGATAAAGTAGCAGCAAAAAAGCAAGCACAAGTTGCAATGCATCCAATCATGGCACGCTGTTTTTTTCTCATAAATAGTTCTAGCATATTTTCTAACAAGATTTTATAGGAAAATATGCAGTTTCCTCCTTTCAAAATAAAAAATGTTACTATTTTGTTACATGATAGTTTCATAATAACATATTTTTAGAAACAAGAAAAGTATTGTTTTTAAAATATTCCATTTTTTATTGAAGATTTTTCAAATTTGACGTATAGTTATAATATAAAAAAGAAAGGAGAATTTATATTATGTTACTAGAGTATATTAATAAAGCAACAACTCCACATCATGCAGTAGAAGTAGGAGCAGAATTTTTATTAAAAAAAGGATTTACAGAATTAGAACTTGGACAAGCATTTTCTATTCATAGAGGAGGACGCTATTTTATTAAAGCATATAGTACTTCATTGATTGTGTTTACTGTTGGAACAGAAGTAAAAGAAAATCAAGTATTTCATGTGGCAGCAGCACATACAGACCATCCATGTTTACACATTAAGCCAAAAGCAGAGATGACACCAAGTAAATATTTGAAGTTGAATGTAGAAGTATATGGTGGGCCAATCTTAAATACATGGTTAGATAGACCTTTATCCGTTGCAGGTCGTGTAGCATATAAAGGACGAGATGTGTATCATCCAGATACTTGTTTAGTAGATTTTAAGCGTCCGATTGCAACAATTCCAAATCTTGCTGTGCATATGAATCGTAAGGTAAATGAAGGAGTAGAATTGAATAAACAATCCGATATGCTTCCAATTATTGGTTTGTTTGAAGAACAAATGAATAAAGATAATTACTTCTTAGATTTATTAGCAGAAGAGTGTAAGATAGCAAAAGAAGATATTTTAGATTTTGACTTATATGTATATGCACAAGAAACAGGAAGTTATGTAGGAATCAAAGAAGAATTGATATCTTCTCCACGTTTGGATAATTTAACTTCTTGTTATGCGTTATTACATGGTATTAGTGCAGAGCAAGTAAGAGAAAATGGTATCAATGTGGCTATTTTATTTGACCACGAAGAAATTGGAAGTCGTTCGAAACAGGGGGCAGATTCTGCATTGCTTCAGTTAATTTTAGAAAAAATTTATACAGCACTTGGATTTAGTAAACAAGCATTGACAGATAGTATTTTAAATAGCTTTTTGTTTTCTGTAGATGTTGCACATGCATTACATCCTCATCGCACAGAAAAGTATGACCCAGTGAATCAAGCACATTTGAATGAGGGTATTGTACTTAAATTGAATAGTAATCAGCGTTATACGTTTGATACAAAAGCAGTAGCGATTGCACAGGGAATTTGTGAAGCAGCAGGTGTCAAATATCAGAAGTTTGCAAATCGTTCGGATATTGCTGGTGGTGGAACACTTGGACCAATTATTTCTAGTTGGTTGCCAATGAATACAGTAGATATTGGTGTACCAATTTTAGCTATGCATTCTGCAAGAGAATTGATGGGGAGAAAAGACCAAACATATTTGGAAGATTTAATGACAGCATTTTTTACATGGTAATTAATGAAATGAATATACAATAAAATCTGTTACAATAGGAAACATAAGTTTTAAGAGTACTTATTTGTGTCAGGTGGATTGAAACAAGAGATGTGGGAGAAAAGTTATGAAAATTAAAAATTATGAAATTAAAAAGAAACTGTTAGTTAGTTTTGGAATACCACTTGGGTTATTTTTAGTTACAATCGTGGTGTTTATTGCTGGTGTATTTTATATTCAAGGACAGTTCTCAGATTTTTATACATATACATACGAGCTTTCTAAAAATACACAAAATTCTTGTACTGCTGTACAAGGTGCTGCAAAGTCAGTGGCATTTTCTATGGTATTAACAGATGAAAAGATGATTCAAGCTTTTCAAGATAATGCAGTACAGTATATGGAGACATTAGAAGTAAATTTAGAGGAATTAGAAGATATTTATCGTGATGATACAACAAAAATTAAAGAAACACTTACTATAGTAAGTGAGGCAATGGAAGAACGTAAAGATATTGAGAAAGCAGTTCTTGCAGGTCAACCAGCAGAAGCATTAAATTTGTATATGACAAAGTATGGTCCTAAAATGACAGCAATTCAAACAAACATACAAGAATTGACTCAAGTAGTAGAAGAATTAGCAACTACTACATTTCTTTCTGGAAGAAGTGGAAGTACATGGATTTTGTTGCTTGCTTTAATTATTAGTGCAATATCTTTAGTGGCAACGATTGGAATGGCAAAACAGTTAATTACCAATTTAACACAGCCAATTAAAGAGATTGAAAAAGCTGCAAAGGAAATGACAGAAGGTAACTTGACTGTAACTATAGATTATGAAAGTGAGGATGAATTAGGTAGTTTAGCCCGTTCTATGAAAATACTTGGGGACGATGTTAGTGAAATTATTCAAGATATTTCCTATATTTTATCCGAACTTTCGAAGGGACGTTTTAAGGTGACTTCTTCTTGTGTCAATCAATATACGAATGATTATGCAACAATTCTTACTTCTATGCGTGGCATTTGTGACAATTTGAGTGATACATTAAAAAGTATTGATGAGGCAGCAGAACAAGTTGCTTCTGGTTCAGCACAGTTAGCAAACAATGCACAGATGTTAGCAGAAGGTGCAACAGAGCAAGCAAGTTCTGTACAAGAATTGACTTCTATGATTACAGATGTATATCATATGTCTGAAAAAAATGCAGAGGAGGCACAAGCTGCTTATGAAAGAATGCGTGAAGCAGAGATTCAGGCAGATAAGGGAAAACAAAATCTTCAAGATTTAACAAGTGCGATGGATGTGATTCAAGAAACATCAATGCAAATTCAAAATATTATTGCTTCGATTGAAGATATTGCCTCTCAAACAAATTTACTTGCATTAAATGCTTCTATTGAAGCAGCAAGAGCAGGAGATGCTGGTAGAGGTTTTGCAGTAGTCGCTGACCAAATTGGAAAATTGGCAACGGATAGTGCAAATTCTGCGATTAATACAAAACAGTTAATTGAAAAGAGTATTAGTGATATTAAAGCAGGAAGTAATATTACAGAAAAGACAGTTGAGGCGATTCAAACAGTACTTATTAGTATGTCGGAGTTTGGAACTATTGCAAAAGAAACAAGTGATACTTCTAGAAGTCAAGCAAATATGCTCGAACAGATTCAACAAGGAATTGAACAGATTTCTAATACAGTAGAAAGTAATTCTGCTTCAGCACAGGAAACTTCTGCAACAAGTGAGGAATTATCAGCACAAGCAGAAAATTTGAAACATCAAGTAGAAAGATTTGAATTGGCAGAGAAAAGATAAGTCGAAAACAACCTTTACAAATGCTTAAAAACATGGTACGATGTGGAAAGCAAATGTTTAAGGAATGACTTTGATAGGAAGATAATAACAAATAAGCAAAGGCTTTCGTCTTTACATAAGGCGAAAGCCTTTTGATAATCTTTGTGTGAAATGAAAATAAGTTTCTTTGGTTATATTTACTTGAAACGAGTGAACAGTAACTCTATTTGAAGCATTTTTTAGACGAAAATAATTAATTGAGAGGAGAGCTATAGATGGAAAAGAAGAAATTTTATATGACAACAGCGATTGCTTATACTTCTGGTAAGCCTCATATTGGAAATACGTATGAAGCAATTTTAGCAGATAGTATTGCTCGTTTTAAAAGATTACAAGGATATGAAGTATTTATGCAGACTGGTACAGATGAGCATGGTCAAAAAATTGAAGAAAAGGCAGCAGCAAAGGGTATTACACCAAAGGAATTTGTAGATGGTGTTGCTAGTGAAATAAAGGGTATTTGGGACTTAGTTGGTACTTCTTATGATAAATTTATTCGTACAACGGATGCTGACCATGAAAAGCAAGTACAGAAAATTTTTAAGAAGTTATATGATAAGGGAGATATTTATAAAGGTCATTATGAAGGTATGTATTGTACTCCTTGTGAGTCGTTCTTTACTCCTTCTCAGTTAGTAGATGGCAAATGTCCAGATTGTGGTAGAGAATGTCAGCCAGCAAAGGAAGAAGCATATTTCTTAAAGTCGAGTAAATATACCGACCGTTTAATTGAACATATTAATGCACATCCAGAATTTATTCAACCAGAATCAAGAAAAAATGAAATGATGAATAATTTCTTACTTCCGGGATTACAAGATATTTGTATCTCTAGAACTTCATTTAAATGGGGTGTTCCTGTGGATTTTGACCCTAAACATGTGGTATATGTGTGGATAGATGCGTTATTGAATTATATTACAGGGATTGGTTATGATGCGGATGGAACTTCCACTGAGCAATTTGAAAAATTTTGGCCAGCAGATTTACATTTAATTGGTAAAGATATTTTACGTTTCCATACGATTTATTGGCCAATTATGTTAATGGCACTTGATTTACCACTTCCAAAGCAAATTTTTGGTCATCCATGGTTATTACAAGGTGGAGAAAAGATGAGTAAATCAAAAGGTAATGTGCTTTATGCCGATGATTTATCTAAAGTATTTGGTGTAGATGCTGTACGTTACTTTGTATTACATGAAATGCCATTTGATAATGATGGTGTCATTACATGGGAGTTATTAGTAGAGCGTTGTAATTCAGAACTTGCGAATACACTTGGAAATTTAGTAAATCGTACGATTTCTATGTCGAATAAGTATTTTGGTGGCGAAGTAGTGAATGCAAATGTATGTGAACCTGTGGATGAAGAATTGAAAGCATTAGTGACAGCAACTCGTGCAAAAGTAGAAGCAAAAATGGAACAGCTTCGTGTAGCAGATGCGATGACAGAAATTTTCACATTATATAAGAGATGTAATAAATATATTGATGAAACAATGCCTTGGGCGTTAGCAAAAGATGAAACAAAGAAAGAACGCTTACAGACCGTACTTTACAATTTAATTGAAAGTATTTGTATTGGTACAAGTTTACTTGCTCCATTTATGCCAGAAACAGCGAAGAAGATTTTTGCACAGTTAAATACAAAGGAACGTGCGATGGAGGAATTATCTACATTTGGCTTATATGAAAGTGGAACAAAAGTAACTGATGCACCAGAAATTTTATTTGCAAGATTGGATGTAAAGGAAGTATTAGCTATTGCAGAAGAACTTCAAAAAGCACAGGCAGCAGAATATGCAAAAGAAATGGGTATTCCAGTAGAAGAAAAAGAGGAAGAAGTTGTAATTGATATTGAAGCAAAACCAGAAATTGAGTATGACGATTTTGCAAAGTTACAGTTCCAAGTTGGTGAAATTATTGCTTGTGAGGAAGTAAAGAAATCAAAGAAACTTCTTTGCTCACAGGTAAAAATTGGTTCCGAGGTAAAGCAAATTGTGTCTGGTATTAAAGCACATTATACTCCAGAGCAGATGGTAGGTAAGAAAGTAATGGTACTTGTGAATTTAAAACCAGCGAAGTTAGCAGGTGTATTGTCAGAAGGTATGTTACTTTGTGCAGAAGATGAAAATGGAGAGTTGGCATTGATGACACCAGAGAAGAATATGCCAGCAGGAGCAGAAATTTGTTAATCTAGTATTACAATAATGGCATATTTTCGCCAAGTAGTTGTATTTCATTTAAATTTTTTAGGGAATGATAAAAAATGAAGTATAAAGTTGCGATTTGTGATGATGAAGATGAACAGAGAGAATATTTGCAGGATATTGTAATTACATGGGCAAGGAAGAATTGTTATTTAGTGGAAGTAAAACAGTATGTAAAGGCAGAATCTTTTCTGTTTGACTATGAGGAGGAAAAGGATTTTGATATTTTGCTTTTGGATATTGAAATGTCCGAAGTGACGGGAATTGAACTTGCGAAGATTGTTAGGAAAGATAATTTAGCAGTACAGATTATTTTTGTGACAGGATTTTATGAGTATTTTAGTGATGGATTTGATGTATCAGCGTTGCATTATTTAATAAAGCCTGTAGATGAGAGAAAACTGTGTCCTGTGCTTGATAAAGCAATTCAAAATTTAGAGTATCGTCAGCGTTCGGTGTTAATTACAACATCGGATGCCGATGTAAAAATTTTACTTGCAGATATTTTGTATGTGGAAGCAGAGAATGTGTATGTAGTTGTCCATACAAAACAAGAAATTTATCGTACAAGAATGTCACTTGCGAAATTTGCAGAGCAGTTAGATGAAACATTTTTTAAAGTACATCGTTCGTTTGTTATTGGATTAAAGTATGTAAAGAAAATTACAAAGACAGAAATTATGATGATAAATGGGGATATTGTACCAATTAGTCGAAAGTTGTATGATGAAGTGCATAGTGCTTTAATAAAGTATTTGTGATGAAGTGGAATGTTAGAAAAAATAGAGATGAGCTTTGTTTTATTTTTCGACATTTCATTTTGTGAAATAATGTTTTTTATCAAGTCGTGGAAATAGGAATTTTGTCACTTTAGTGATGAGACGTTTAATATAACATAGCTTAGTAAGGAGAGTATATGCTGTTTGATAAATTAATTCAGAAACGGGTAGCTTCTTTTGAGCAGGAAATCATGCAGAAGTATTATGCAGAAGTAGAGAATATGTATCAGAAAATGCGAGGTTGGAGGCATGATTATAGACATCATATTCAGGTAATGAAAGTTCATGCTAACAATGGGGAGTATGAGGCAATTTGTGACTATTTGGATATGTTAGATGATGATTTGACGAATGTAGAAACTGTCATTAAAACAGGAAATCGTATGGCAGATGCGATTTTAAATAGTAAACTTTCGATTGCAATGGAACAGCATATTAAGGTAAAAGCAGAAGCAAATATCCCAGTTGCTCTTACTGTATCAGAACTTGATTTGTGTATTATTATTGGAAATTTACTAGATAATGCGATGGATGCTTGTTTGGAACTTCCAATAGAAGAACGATTAATTCGCATTTATATGGAAATGAAAGGGAATTATCTTTACTTCGCTTTGACAAATACAGCAAGTGGAAAGAAAAAGAAACACTTTAAAACAACAAAAGGAGAAGGACATGGTCTTGGAATTGCTCGTATTGATGCCATTGTAAAAAAATATGGTGGATATGTGACAAGAGCATCGGAAGATGGGGCTTTCTCTACGGAAGTTTTATTACCTCAATAGAATAAAAAAAGTGCAATTCACATCAAATATTTGATATTTGACAACAAATTGCACTTTTTTTATTTTTTTATGATAGACTTTTGGTAAAGGAGGTTGAGAGCATGAAAAAATATTCAAAAATAGGTAGTTTAGTGTGGGCGTTGAAAAAGCTTTGGAAGTTAGATTGGCATTTTGTAGGTTTTATCTTTTTGTCTATTCCAGTAACAGTAGTACTTCCATTAGTGGAGTCATATTTTTCTAAAGTGTTAATTGATGAAATTGGAAAGGGTGTTTCTTTTGGAAATTTAGTAGTTTTAATTTTAATATTTTCAATAGTAATTTTACTTTTGAAAATATTAGACAGATTTGTAGGAAGTCGATGTTTTGCAAGGCATTATTATCCAACATCTGTTTATCAGTCTGAATTAGATGAAATACAAAGTTGTCAAACAGATTATGAAAATACCGAAAAACAAGCGTTTCAAGAAATAAGTGGTTATATATGGGGAGATGCTTGTGCTGGTAATTGTTCATTAGAATTTTTATGGAAAGATTGTTCTAATGTGTTAATACATGTGATTGGAATAGTTGCGTATATTTCTTTATTAGCATTTTTAAATCCGATTGTTTTTTGTGTGATTGTAGTAACAACGATTGCTTCTTATTTTTTTACTCGATGGCAAAGTGTATATTATGAAAAAAATAAACATCATTGGGAAAAAGAAAATAGAAAAAAAGATTATTTACAATTACTTTCTCGTAATCTTTCTGTGGCAAAGGATATTAAATTGTATGGCTTGGAAGATTGGATAAATAAAATGATGCAAGACTATCAGTTTTATGTTGTGATGTGGAATAAACGATGTAGTTTACGTGGATTGTTTGCTTCTATTTTAGCTGGAGTTATGACATTTTTACAAAATGGTGTTGCTTATGTTGTTTTAATAGGTAGTTTATTAGAAGGAGAAATAACAGTAGGTGAGTTTGTATTTTATTTTGGTATTGTTGGAAGTGTTGCAGGATTTTTGCAAAATATTATGGATGATGTTGCCAAATTAAGTACTCGTGCAGATAAAATTATATATTATCGAAAGTTTTATGATTATCCAAATGTATTTCATTATGGAACAGGTTGTGATTTACCAACTGCACCTGTCAAAATAGAATTAAAAGATGTTTGGTATCGGTATGATGGGGCTGAGGATTATATATTAAAGGGAATTACGCTTACAATACAAGCAGGAGAGAGTCTTGCTTTAGTTGGTGTCAATGGAGCAGGAAAAACGACCTTAGTGAAGTTAATTTGTGGTTTATATAGACCAACAAAAGGAGAAATTTTAGTAGGGGGTTTATAGCTGTTATGGGAAAACTTAAACAATCTTGTAAAATGTTCCTTATTT
>CALASV010000002.1 GCA_937888895.1 uncultured Clostridia bacterium
AACCGTAAGGGCGAAAGGGAGAAGTTCTAAGATTTTCTAACTTTAAAGTTACGGTAAAAAAATTGAAGAATACAATATTCGAGAATATTATTCGATGATTTCTGCAGTATTTCAAACGATTCAACCAGTTGCATTTTCCATGTTTGAATTTGTAGCAAGTTCAGATTTAGAGAGAAAAACAGCAAAGGAAGATGCTATTATAGCAATGAAGTTAGCTGGTATTTGGGAAAAGATAGAGAGTCTACCAAATGGCATAGATACACACTTAATGAAAGGGATTTATGACGATGGCGTAGATTTATCTGGTGGAGAAATGCAAAAATTAGTATTAGCTCGTGCAATTTATAAAGACGGGAAAATTCTTGTATTAGATGAGCCGACTTCTGCCTTGGACTCAATTGCAGAACATAAGTTGTATATGCAGTATCGAGAGTTGACGAAAGGAAAAACTTCCATTTATATTTCTCATCGGTTTGCTTCGACTCGTTTTTGTGATAGAATCATACTTTTGCAAGATGGTGTCATAACAGAGAGTGGAACACATGAACAGTTGATGAAATTAGATGGACAATATGCTTATATGTTTGGAGTACAAAGTAAATATTATAAGGAGGGTGACATTGATGAGTAAAGATAACATAACAAAAAAAGCATTTAAAGTATATCATGCTTATAATCCAAAATATTTTCCATTAAAATTTCTACAAATTATATTTGATAATATTTCTCCTTATTTTAATTTATGGATGTCATCAGAAATTGTAACTGCGTTATATGAGGAACGTGTGAAAAAAGAAATTTATATGTTGATAGCAATTACATTGTTTGGAAATTTATTTGTGCGTATAATTGGTACAATTCTTTCTAGAACAGTAAGTATACAGTTAGAATTATTATCTAATAACGAAGCATTAGCTTTTCAGAAAAAAACAATGTCACTTGATTATGACAAAATGGAAAATTCGGAAATCCAATTACATCGAAGAAAAATTGCAGAAAATTCGTATATTAATGGATATGGTGTTGTTTTTATGAGAGACAGCATAGAATTATTATTATATTATATCATAAATATTGCTTTTTCTTTCGTACTTTTTTTTGAAATGTTATTTCTTATTTTACAAGTAGAAATCAAGTGGTTTAGTATTGTAATTCTTTTAATATTAGTAGTTTGTGTAGGATGTAGTGTTATGTTCAAATTGCGATCTTCAAAGAATATTGCAGAGTATAATAAAAAAGTAGGCGAGTATATGTTAATGGAAAATCGCATGAGTAGGGGGCATAATATAAATGGAATGGATAGTCGTATTTATAAACAACAAAAATTGGTTTCTCAATTATTGGAGAAAATGAATCAAATGCATTTAAAATTATTTTCTGGATTGGCAAATGTAGAAATAGTTAGTGTTATACCAAGTATGATTTTTGAAAAATTATCGGAAATTTGTTCTTACTTATTGATTTGTTATTATTGTACATTAGGGGTTTTTCCAATCGGAAGTATCATTAAATATGTAGGATATCTTTGGAAAATTACAAATAATATTGGAATGATATCATTTGCAATCAAAAATTTTCAAACGAATGAATCCTATTTAAAAGTTTATTTAGATTATTTTGATATTAAAAATGATATGTATCAAGGAAGTCTTGCTGTAGAAAAACGAAGTGATAAAAAGTTTGATATTGAATTTAAAAATGTAAGTTTTAAGTATGCTGGTTCACAAGAATATGCCTTAAAAAATATCAATTTAACATTAAAAGTAGGCGAACGTTTGGCAGTGGTTGGCATGAATGGAAGTGGAAAAACAACATTTATTAAACTTCTTTGTCGTTTGTATGACCCTAGTGAGGGCGAAATTTACATGAATGATTTTAATATTCGTAAATATGATTATAAACAATATCTTTCCATTTTCTCTGTTGTATTTCAAGATTACAACTTACTTTCTGTACCACTTGGAAATAATATTGCGTGTGCTGAAACTTGGGATGTAAAAAAAGCAGAACGATTGTTAGAAGAAGTAGGTTTTGGAGAGCGTTATGCACAAATGCCTAAAAAATTAGAGACACCATTGTATAAAGAATTTGATGAAGATGGAGTTAATGTATCTGGTGGTGAAGCACAAAAAATTGCATTAGCAAGAGCATTATATAAAGATGCACCATTTATTATTTTAGATGAACCAACAGCAGCACTTGACCCAATTGCAGAGGCAGAAATTTATTCAAAATTTGACAGTATTGTGGAAGATAAAACAGCGATTTATATTAGTCATCGGTTATCTTCTTGCCGTTTTTGTGATAAAATAGCTGTGTTTGATAAAGGAGAAATTGTACAAGTAGGTACACATGAACAATTGTTAGCAGATGTTGATGGAAAATATTATGAACTGTGGAACGCACAGGCACAATATTATACAAAAAGTGCATAAAATATGTAAAAGCTAATTTTGCTTACTATTAAGTAAAGTTGGCTTTTATTTTATGTTGAAATAAGAAATTAAAAATAAATTAGTTGACAAAGTATATTACGTATAGTATTATTAGATACGTAAGTAATTTAAATAAAATACGTAATATAAATAGGGAGATTGCTATGAGGAAACTTATTAAAACAGTATACTTTTATAATGATGGAACTTATGAAGAAGTTTTACCAGAAGAAACAGAACAAGGACAAAGTTGGTTTCATATAGATGTAGAATTACATTCCATTTTTAGTAATCAAATGACTTCTAGAAGAATCCAATATAATGTGGCAGTTTGTGTGTTATGTAAACAATTTTTTAATGAAGGCTGTTCTGATTATATTAAAAAGAGTTTTAATTATCTAAAAGATTTTACGCATGTTACGTATCAAACAGTAACAGATAAGACATTTCGACAATTAGAGTTAAGTAGTGCTACGTATTCTAATTTAATTATAAATTATGTGGAGCATAGTAATGGGGAAATTAAAACAAAATTATTAGAAAAAATAGGGACACATACAGCAGATGCAGATAGAAGATTGATAGAGCATTATCTTTAAGATTTTTAAACAATGCAGAAAGAGAGGTGGTTTGTATGGATAGAAAAGTAGCAATTGGTATACAAAGCTTTTCTACATTAAGAGAAAACAATTATTTTTATGTAGATAAAACTTCATTTATCAAAGAATGGTGGGAAAGTGGAGATGAGGTTACTTTAATTGCTCGTCCTCGTCGTTTTGGAAAGACGTTGAATATGAGTATGTTAGAAAACTTTTTTTCGATTGAGTATGCAAGCCGAGGGGATTTATTTGAGGGACTTTCGATTTGGCAGGAGGAAAAATATCAAAAATTACAAGGAACCTATCCTGTGCTTAGTTTGTCTTTTGCTAATATAAAAGAGAAGGATTACGAAACAACAAGATGGAAAATTTGTCAGTTTATAAAAGATTTATACATCAAATACGATAGCATTTTGAAAAGCTTTTTATCTGAAGGAGATATGGAGTTTGTAAAAAGCGTTTCTGCTACTATGAGTGATGGTATTGCAACATTAGCATTGCATAAGCTTTCTTATTTTTTAAGTCAGTATTATGGAAAAAAAGTAATTATTTTGTTAGATGAGTACGATACACCAATGCAAGAGGCTTATGTACAGGGGTATTGGAGTGAATTAGTATCTTTTACAAGAAGTCTATTTAATTCTACATTTAAAACGAATCCTTATTTAGCGAGAGCAATTATGACAGGAATTACAAGAGTAAGTAAGGAGTCTATTTTCTCTGATTTGAATAATTTAGAAGTAATAACAGTTACATCAAATAAGTATGCAACGATGTTTGGATTTACGGAGGAGGAAGTTTTTGAAGCATTAGAAAGTTGTGGATTAGGAAAGGAGAAAGAGGGAGTAAAGCAATGGTATGATGGATTTGTATTTGGAGAGTATGGTGACATTTATAATCCATGGTCAATTTTAAATTTTTTAGATAAAGGAAAGTATATGACTTATTGGGCGAATACAAGCAGTAATAGTTTAGTGAGTAGGCTGTTACAAAGAGGAAATAAACGATTGAAACTTACTTTTGAACGATTATTAAAAGGGGAAATCATTCGTTGTCCAATAGATGAACAGATAGTATACAATATGTTAAATGGAAATGAAACAGCAATATGGAGTTTACTATTATCAAGTGGTTATTTGAAAGTGTTAAGTTATGAGAGTATGGAATTGGTAGGGGATAGACCGGTATTGTATGATTTAGCATTGACGAATTATGAAGTGAAGCGAATGTTTTTTGGAATGGTACAAAATTGGTTTGGAAGTACAGAAGGAAATTATAATGATTTTGTAGATGCGTTACTTCGAGATGATGTAGAAGGAATGAATGTTTATATGAATCGAGTGACAAGGGCAGTATTTAGTTATTTTGATACAGGAAAAACGCCATCGGATAGTGAACCAGAGCGTTTTTATCATGGATTTGTATTAGGCTTGATGATAGAATTAGTAGGGGAATATGTAATGACTTCCAATCGAGAAAGTGGCTTTGGACGGTATGATGTGATGTTAGAACCTTTCGATAAGAGTAAAAATGCAATTATTATAGAATTTAAGGTGCATAATCCTAAAAAAGAGAAATCATTAGAGGAAACGGTAGAAACTGCACTAAAGCAAATTGAAGCGAAGCAATATGAAGCTGTTTTAGTTGCAAAAGGAATAGAAGCAGAGCGAATTAAGAAATATGGTTTTGCTTTTGAAGGAAAAGAAGTGTTAATCGGTGGAGTGGAGTAATTTGTGTTAATAAAAAGTGGCTATTGCATTAAGTAAATTTCATACAAAATATAGCACTTTCTTTGAGTGAAAGACTATATCTTGCTGTCTTATGCTTAGTGCAACAGCTCTTTTTGTTAATTTATAAAATTAGTTCTTCTTCCATTACAACCATGCAATGTTTTTTATAACAAGCAATTCCAAATTTTAATATTTTTACAATGGAGTGTTCTTTTAGTACTGTAGTATAGTGCAGTTTATTGATTTGCTTTATTGCTTTACTACATTCTGCATTTAGGTTATCGTTTTCTGCATATTTTACTTCAATGACAATTCCTGTTTTATTTATATTATCTATAATTGTAATATCATTATAGCCTTCGCCTGATTCTTGGTTAGATTTTACAATCCAATCGTTACGATATTTGAGTATTCCAAGTAACATTCCATGATAAAAATTTTCTTTCATCTCTTTTCGTACAGAAGTATCTCTAATACTAATTGTTTCTATAAGATATTGATTGAACATTTCTTGTACTTTACCTGCATTTCCTTGAAGAAATGCTTCGCTAAATGTTTGGTATCTGGTCGAGTCTGTTTGTACATAATCATTAAACCATGTATAGATTTGATTTTTAAAAATAGAGCGAATTTCTTCATTTGGAATTTTTAGTAGTAATGTGTCAGTATCGTTATCTTCTTCTTTTGGTTGATAAGTTAAATAACCAGTAACGAATAAAACACTCCAAAGGTGTTGGATAGTTTTATCTAGTTCTGCGTAGGTTAGTTCTTGCACTATATTTTTCTCTATGAGTTCACCAGCAATGAGTTGTTCCATTTCATATTTGGTTGTATTGTCTGCTTTTTCTATAAATTTTCGAATAATATCATTACTACTTGTATTACACCAATAATTTTGTGGTTTCATTTTAGGGTTGTCGCGTATATCATCTACATAATTAATGACATCCCACGGGCAATAGATATCTACATTACCAAATTTATATCCATTGTACCATTGTTTTATGATTGGGTAGTGTTGTTCTAATTTATAATATGCCAAAAGGTATTGTACTTCTTTATCTGTAAATCCAAAATATTCATCAAATTTTACACTTGTAATAGGTAATATTTTTAAATTGTTCAGTCCTGTAAATATACTTTCTTTAGCAATACGAAGACAACCTGTTAAAACAGCAAATTGTAAATTTTCATTCGTTTTTAAGGTACGTTCAAATAAATTATGAATGAAAAGAACCATCTCTTGATAATATCCATAGTCATAAGCTTTTGCTAAAGGTACATCATATTCGTCAATTAAAATAACAACTTTTTGTTTAAAGTGTTTGTAAAGTAACTGTGAAACAATATATAAACTATTTGTTAAGTCACTTTTGGAGCATTGTGATAAAAGAAAAGGTTCTAATATTTGTTTATCATAGTTAGATAAGTGGGGACTATCCATTAGGTATTGATGTCTAGAAATTTCCATATAAATTGTATGACGTAACATTTCTAGTGCGTTTTTAAAATCTGTTCCAGATACTCCTTTTAAACTAATTGCAATCACAGGAAATTTGCCCATATAGTTATCACATAAAGCAGTTTCTTTTGCAATTTCTAAGTTGGTAAATATTTCTTTATTTGTGCCAATTTCAAAGAAAGTACGAAGCATACTTAGCGTTAAAGATTTTCCAAAACGTCTAGGACGAGTAAAAAGTGTTACTTTTGCTCGGTGATTTAGCAATTCTTTTATTAATTTTGTTTTGTCTACGTAATAAAATCCTTCGGTTATGATTTCTTTAAAATTTTCAATTCCAATAGGTAGTAATTTTGTTTCTTCTATCATAGGCTACTCCAATCTATATAAAGGTTTTTAGTTACGAATGTGTACAGATACTGTTGAAATATAAAAAATATTTTCTATTAGTATATAATATTATAAGTCAAAAAAGTATTTTTATCAATACTTTTGAGAAAAACAGGAGAAATTACAAATATCCGATTGAAATTTATTTTGAAAAAAATTAAATTTTTAGTAGACATTTTTAAGTTTTGTGGTAAACTTGGCAAGTAGTGAAACGGATTATGAATATCCGATTGACCAATATTTTTTAAGGAGGAATTTTATCATGGCAATTGTAAAACCTTTTTCTTGTGTTCGTCCAACGAAAGAACTTGTTGCAGATGTTGCAGCTTTGCCATATGATGTATATAGTAGTGCGGAAGCTCGTGCTTTTGTTGCAGAGCATCCTCAGTCTTTTTTAGCGATTGACCGTGCGGAGACTGCATTTCCAGAGGGTACAGATATGTATTCTAAGGAAGTTTATGAAAAGGCAAGTAGTTTATTACAGGATTGGATTGCAAATGGAACTTTTGTAAGAGATGAAGAAAAGTGCTACTATTTGTATGAGTTGACAATGAATGGTCGTGCTCAGACAGGTATTGTTGCGTGTGTTTCGATTGATGATTATGTAAATGATGTAGTAAAGAAGCATGAGAATACTCGTGCTGATAAGGAACAGGACCGTATCAACCACATTAAGACTTGTAGTGCTCAAACAGGACCTATTTTCTTAACATATAAGGCAGTGGCTTCTATTCAAGAAATGGTAGCTAGTGTAAAGGAAGAAGAAGCACTTTATGATTTTACATCAGAAGATGGCATTAGACATAGAGTATTCCGTATTGCAAATGTGGAAAGAATTGCACAGTTAGAGCAGGCATTTGGCGAAATTCCAAATGTGTATATTGCAGATGGTCATCATAGAGCAGCTTCTGCTGTAAGAGCTGGTTTAGATTTACGTGCACAAGCTGGTACATATACAGGAGAGGAAGATTTCAATTATTTCTTATCTGTATTATTCCCAGATGAAGAATTGTTGATTTTAGATTATAATCGTGTTGTAAAAGACTTAAATGGTATGACAGATGAAGAATTTCTTCAGCAAGTAGAAGAATTTTTTGATGTAATTCCAGTTCCATCTAGAATGAAGCCAACAAAGAAAGGTGATTTTACAATGTATCTTTCTGGTACATGGTATTTATGTAGAATTAGAGAAGATATTGAAATAGACCCAATTGAAAGCTTAGATGTATCTATTTTACAAAATTATTTATTAGCACCAATTCTTGGAATTAAAGACCCAAAGACAGATAATCGTATCGCTTTTGTTGGTGGGGTACGTGGGCTTAGAGAATTAGAACGTCGTTGTATATCAGAGTGCAAAGTAGCGTTTGCATTATATCCAGCTACCATTCAAGAATTATTTGAAGTAGCAGATGCAGGTTTGTTAATGCCACCAAAGTCTACATGGTTTGAACCAAAATTAAGAAGTGGAATATTCATTCACGAGATTTAACCGAATCAAGTAAATTTCCATACTTCCAAAGAAAATAAGAAGCCCTATTTTATTTTAATATCTAGAAGATTTTAAAAGATATTAAGTAGACTAGGGCTTTTGTTATTTTCTTGTTTAGTGTATTGTTGCTCCAAATGGCATTAATGCTAATTTCATTAGTTTAAAGTGTTGCATACCAAAAGGAATGCCAATAATCGTAATATAAAGTACTACACCACAAGCTAAATGTTCTAGTGCAAGTGGAATACCTGTAGCAAGTAGCCAAATAATATTTAAAATAAGGGAACAAGTTCCTTCTCCAAAATTAACTTCTTTTCCAAATGGAAAGAAGGAAAGACTAGCAAATTTAAAACATTGCATACCAATAGGAATACCAATAATGGTAATGCACCAAAGTAATCCTGCAAAAAGCCAGCTGAGACCACCAAGCAATCCACCACAGAAAAACCAAAGAATATTTCCAAGACAACCCATATAAAATTCCCCCCTTTTATCGCATATTTTTATTATATGTGTAAACGATGAAAAATGCAATACAAGGTAAATTTTTCAAAAGAGTAAGTAAAATCCGACTAAAAGAAGAAAACAACAAAAAAGTGGGGTAAAAAGAACGCAGACTACTCGACTAAAAGAGAAAAACGACAAAAAAGTGGGGTAAAAAGAAGTAAAACTATCCGACTAAAAGAAGAAAACAGCAAAAAAGTGGGGCAAAAAGAAGTAAGACCATCCGACTAAAAGAAGAAAACAACTAAAAAGTAGGGAAAGCCAATCGGATATTCGCAATTTAAGCTTACTCATAACCGAATAGTAATTTTCTGAACGTTGCAAACAAAAGTAAAGTATGTTATTCTAAATTTGTAACAGCAAAATACTAAATAAAAGTACACAGGAGGTTGCTATGGATTTAATGCACACATTAGAAATGGTATTAGAGTACTTAGTGGAAATCGCAATTTTAGTTTTTGAGTTTATTGGTGTGGGTGTTATTATTTATGCTGGTATAAAGGGTTTTCTTCATTACATTAGGCGTATGCCAGATATGAAAATCACATTAGCACAGGGTTTAGCTGTTGGGTTAGAATTTAAGTTAGGTAGTGAAATTTTAAAAACAGTTATTGTAAGAGATTGGACAGAGATTGTAACAGTAGCTGGTATTATTGCGTTAAGAGCTGCACTTACCTTTTTAATTCATTGGGAAATTAAAGAGGAAAATAAAGATAAAAAAGAAAAAGAAGAACAACAAAGAGTAGAGGAAAAGTAGTTTGTTGTATCATTGAGAACATAACAGATTATATTATAGTGAAATAAATTGGAGGGCGAGTATGGCAGAGCTTTATGATATGCAAGAGGTGCAAGAACGTCTTATTTTGGTCGGTGTTGCAACTTCGGAGCATGATGATACAAAAGAGTCACTAGAGGAGTTAAAAGAGCTTGTAAAGACGGCTGGAGCACAGGCAGTGGCTACTGTAATTCAAAATAGAGAGAAACCTCATGCTGGAACATATCTTGGCAAGGGAAAGATAGAGGAAGTTGCTCTTTTGGCAGCAGAGTTACAAGCAGATGGCATTGTTTGTGATGATGAACTTTCACCAGCACAGTTGAAAAATTTAGAGGATGCGTTGGGTCTTAAAATTATGGATAGAACGATGGTTATTTTAGATATTTTTGCTCAACATGCGTCCACAAAGGAAGGAAAAATTCAAGTAGAGTTAGCACAGTTAAAGTATCGTTCTTCTCGTTTGATTGGTATGGGTAACGTGCTTTCAAGACTTGGTGGTGGTATTGGTACAAGAGGTCCTGGTGAAAAGAAATTGGAAATGGACAGACGTTTAATCAGGGATAGAATTTCTCAGC
>CALASV010000003.1 GCA_937888895.1 uncultured Clostridia bacterium
ATATAATACCATATTTGCACAATTATTCAATATAAAGTACAAAATTTTATTTACTTTTAATAATTTCCACTCACAAATTATTCTATAAAAAACTTGCTATCTGTAATATACTTATTAAATTTACTATTTTGTTCATAAACAAATCTCTTTTTATTACCTTGTCAATTTACTTTCTATTTTTATTATCACATTATTATACATCTCCAGCTTTGTTAATTTTTATTTTTAAATAATTCCCATTTGGGTCGATAAATCCTACCTTACCAGAAGTCAATCCAAATGCAGCCCATCCTCCACTAAAAGCATCGACCCATTCTATATTGTCATCCAATGTATTTATTGTATTTTGCTCCAAATCATATATTTGTATCAAATCTCCATTTACAACAATTATTTCTTCAGAAATTTTAACAGTTCTCTGTCCTTCTACCGGTTCAAACAAAAATTCTCCATTCCTATTCATTACAGCCGTAAATATCACCCCTGCTTCATTCAGAATATTCATAACACAATAACCATTTTCAAAAAAAGGAACATTTACTAAAGTATATTGACTAACATCCAACTCCACTTGTCCATTCACATTGTAAAACGCACCTCTAAATGTACTATGATACTTACCGTGACTATAAATTTCTTCCCAATTTCCTAAAAAATACACACCTTCTCTATAGTTCCCCATTGCAGTTCGATTAGGTTTTGTAAATCTTACTACACCATTTGAATTAATTATTTTCCCATCTTCCCCTACTCCATATCCATTTTCAAAATTACGTATCTCTTCACTTAATCCCCTATTATCTTCGTAGAGAAAATAAGAATTGTTATTCGTATTAAATACATATCTACTGCATTGATACATACCATCCCCTAAATTTTTTAATTCTAACCCCTTCGAGTTAATCTCTCCCATATGCTTAATGTGTCCCATATTCAGTCCTACATATTCACTAATTACCTTTCCCTCTCCATCAATAACTTGTAATGTCTCTGAATGTCCATCATAAGTATCTTTTACTATATGAAGCCAAATATTTATTTTTCCATTATTTTCAGACAACATCAAACATTCGCTATCTCCTGTTGTCAAATTGCTAAACACTTGACTTCCACTTTCATCAATAAGAATACACTTATATCCCTCTCGTTGAATTAAGCACAAATTCTGAACAAATCCACTTATTGGTACATAACCATAAGGTAATGTAAAAAGTATATTCCCATCCACATCAATACAAGTCCATTCTTCACTAGAATAATCAAGATACCATCCCTTTCCATAACTAAAATTTAATATTTGCTTTGATAAATCAGTAATATCAACTTCTGTATAACTTTCTTGATCATCTTCCTCATGATTGTTAGAAATTTCATCATTTACACCATGTAATATGACGGGATTATAATCTTTTTCGGTACTAAAATAATGCACTAAATTCATAACTAATAAATCACTATTATTCAGTTTAATTTCCTTCTGCACCATAATTCCCTTCTTCCTTGCTCATAATATTATACTAAAAAACATAAAATAAATAAAGAGGTGAATTATATGAATTTTGAAAAAATAAAGGAATTTCTCAAGAAGAACTATGTCAAGGAATTTGTTCTATAGCAACATTATCTCGGTTTGAATCCGGAGAGCGTAGACCAGATATTTTTGTATTTCATGCACTTTTTCAGCGAGTTGGAAAATCAACAGAACATATTAATGTGATGCTAACAATAGAAGAATTTACTTATTTTGTAAAACGAAGAAATATAGGAATGTTAATATCAAAAGGCGAGTTTGAACAAGCAGAGCAAGAAATAAAAGAATTAGAAATAGAAAGTAATTTATATCAACAAGATATGTATTTATTATATGTTATTTTGTATCTTAGTAAAAAACAAGAAACAAAAGCAGAACTTTATGTAGAGAAAGCGTTAAAAGAAACATTAGTAGAGGTACATAGTTTAAAAGATATTTCACCTTCTGTCATAATGCAGAAATATTTTAGCGAGACAGAAATAGATTTACTTTTATTATATATTTACATAAAAGAATTACTTGGAATAGAGGAAATTTCTTTTTTAGAATGTATGATTTCATATATTTCTTTTCATATTACAGATGAAAAATTAAAAAATAAAAAATTAGCTATGGCATTGTATTTGAAAGCGTTACTTTATAAAAAACATTCTTTATGGCAAGAATGTTGTGATTGTTGTGAAGAAGTAATAGAGGCAGAAATAAAGAATGGAACATTAGCTGTATTATTTCAAGCATTAAAAATGGAAGTAGAATGTTTTCAATATAATGTAATAGTTAAAAAAAAAATCGGGGGGGGTAGAACTCCGTAAGAAACAATATGAGAGTTTAAAATGCGTATTAGAGCAATATAAAGATAGTACTCCTCTTAGAGAATTTATATTATTTTTTGAAGGTATGTTGCAAGAAAAAAGTTTAATAGAGGAAGTGATTCGTTATGCTCGTTTGCGTAATGGGTATTCTCAGGAAGAATTAAGTGAAGGTATTTGTACTCCAGAAACACTTTCTCGTATAGAAACAGGAAAAAGAAATCCAACCATTAAAAATTTTTATGCTTTGATGGAAAAATTAAAGACGAAATTAGGCTATTATAATACAGATTTTGTAGTGGAGCATTTTGAAACATTGGAGAAAATTTCGGAATTAAAAAAACACAGTATTTATAAAAGATGGAATATAGTGGAACAATTGATAAAAGAAATTGAAGCAGAAATTGATATGAGTAATATTATCAATCAACAAGAAATAGGGTTATTTCATACAATACTAGATTGTCATTTTCATAGAATAACAACAGAAGAAGCAATGGAACGAATAGAAAGTTTATTGAAACTATCTGTAGAACAAATAGATGGAAAATTTATATTACCTTGTTTTCCAACAAGTGTAGAAGTTGCTTTATTTAATCAAATAGGTGTTTTTTATCAAAAGAAAAACCAACAACAAGAAGCAATTAATGTGTTGATGTCAATTTATGAATATTTTCATCAGGGTAAATTAGAAGCACCAGAATATAATCAAAGATATTTTATGATTCTTACAAATTTGGCATGTTGCTTAGAAGAACTAGGGGAATTAGAGAAAGCTATGGAACTGATGAAAGAAGGAATAAAAATAGGCATTACCTATAATATAGCAAGAAGAATAGCTGCTAATTTGATTGAGATTGGATATATTGAGGAAAGAATGGGTAAGGAACAGTATTTAAAAACTTATGAAAAAGCATATTATTTGGCTGAATTATTTGGTGATTTCGTAAATCAAAAAAACTTAATCTTACATTTGGAGGAGATTGGAAAACCATTAAAATGCTTTATATAGAATAAAAGAAATGACGAAATTGGAAAAATATTTTTTCCAATTTCGTCATTTTCTTTTAAAAAAAGATAGAATAATATAAAAAAACACTATAATTAAGAGGAAGGGAGAAAGTAAAAATGAAATTTATTGTAGATTTAGTGTTTTCTATTTTAATTGGGGGATATGGATTGATTTTTTTAATTACCCCATATGAAAAATTACAAGAAAAGTTTCCTAAAATGAAATTAAAGACACCAAAAATGGCAAAAATTATGGGTGCTGTTTTAGTTGTGGCAGCAGTTCTTTTGTTGTTATTAGGATTATAAGAAGAAAAAACAAGTAGAAAAAGGAGAACTACATAATGAAACGAAAAAGACAGATATTGATTTGTTTGCTTTTGAGTTTTTGTTTTGTATTATGTGCTTGTGGAACAACAAACGATACAAATACCACAAATGATACAAATACAGAAGAAGAAATCATAGATAAGATGAAAGAATATACTCTTTCGGATGGAAGTGCTTCTATATATTTTAATAAAAACTGGGTGGAAACAGATACAGGGCTTGTAAACTTAGTGATGGTAACAGAAAAAGGTCAAGAAGAAATAGGAGCAATGATATTCCAGTTTCCTAAAAATGGTGGTTTTCAAGTAAATAGCATAGAGGATGTAAAAGAGTTAGTTAAAGCAAGTTATCAGATTTCTGAGGAAGAAGAAATAGAAGCATTTGAAATTCCAGGAATGTCAAATGTATGTTCTATTTCAGGAAAAATGGCCGTACAACATTTCAATAGTTCAGGAATGTTAGTACGTGTAACAAAGGGAGAAGCATGGTTTGCCTATGGTGAAACGGACTATGCTTTTTATGCAATTGGTTATATGAATTGTACAAGCAATACGGAAAAAGAAGATATGTTACCTTATTTAAAAGTTTCTTGTAGTAAATTTAAAGAATTTGAAGAAGTGATAGAAAAAAATAAGAAGGTAGTGGATACTGTAGAACTTACAGATACGGTTCGTTGGTTTAATGCTTCTTATGCTGTTTTAACAGAATTAAATGGGTGGGATTATAATATTTTTGCAGGAATGCCAGTAAGTGAAACTGTAAAAGGAATAGCAGCATTATCTTTAGAATCAGGGTGGGGTATTACAGACCGTACTTCAGCACAGGAAATGATAGATAGTCTTTTAGAAGAAGGACATCGAGCTGATTTTAGAGAATATATAAGCTATTTAAAAGAGAATGGCATTGAAGAAGCATCCAATGAAGTGGCATTTATGTTAGAACTTTTTGATATCAGAACAGAAAAAGCACTATTATATGTAAGTTGGTATGATATGTATAAAGAGTATGGAGAAACTGCGATAGATGCTTGGGATTACTGTCGTATATTGAATTTATTAAGCTATTATTATTTGGCAGGTTATTATACAGCAGAAGAAGCGTTAGATAAATCATTAGAAGTTGCACAAATGATACAACCTTTATTTGACTCTTGGGATGATTTAGTGCAAAGCTGGTTGCGTGGTTATGAGTACTGGGCAGAGGAAAGTAGTGCAGAACGTCAAGCAATTTATGAAGAGATTAAAGCAAGAAGTGATAATCCTTATCAAATTGATTTTAAAATGAAACTTGAAAAAACATGGTAACAAACATCAAGTATCTGTTGATTGTACAGCACTATAATTAATATAAAAAGAAGGGATAAAAGAAAATGAAAAAAACATGGAATATTGAAGTTAATGGACAAAGACATACCATTGAATATAAGGCATTCTTTGGTATGAAAGTGACATTAGATGGAGAAGTTACAAAAGTAAAATCAGAAAATTGGTATATCAATATGGTAGATTATAAGTTACCAATTGCAGATGCTGATGTAAGACTTGTTGTAATTGGTGGCAAAGCAAATTTAGCAATCAATGGAGTATATTTAGATAGTAGTGATAAATATGAACCATTAGAAAAAGTGCCAGGTTTTGTAAATGTATTGATTGCGATTAGTGTAATTGGTGCTTTTTTCGTGAATGGTTTAATAGGTGCACTGATTGCTATGATGTTTAGTGGACTTTATGTAAGGGCAGCTCTTTCTAATAAAAAAGTAAAACTTGTTTTTACTATTCTTGGATTTCTTGTAGTAGAAGCATTGTTCTTTTTTGTAGTGTTAATGGTTAGTATTTTTATGTTGGCTTAAGAGGAATATTGTAATGAAAAATAAAATAAAAAATTTATATTTAAAATTATTACCATTATGTATGGTTGCTTTTTTATGTTTGACTGGTTGTGGTGGAGAAAGTTCTTCTGAAGCAGAGGATACCTCAAATGATTTTAGTGCTACAATGGAATTAAAAGTGCCAAACCCTCCAGCTGATGATATGCCAAGTATTTTATTTGTTGGTAATAGTCATACATATTATAATTCTTTACCAGATATGTTTGTTCAGTTAGTGGAAAGTAAGGGACGAACAGCAGATGTTTATGAGTTATCAGAAGGTGCTTATAAATTAGAATATTTTGCAGATACCGAAGATGAATTAGGTGCAGTGTTAGATGGTGCATTAACAGAGATGGAGTGGGATTTTGTAATTTTACAAGAAAATACAAATGCTGCTGTGTCAAATTCTGATGAGGCAATGTATCCTTATGCTCGTATTTTAAATGAGAAAATTTTAGCTTGTGGTGCACAAACAGGATTTCTTATGACATGGGCTCCGAAGGAAGGTCTTGATACAGGAATTTTTCAAATGAGTTGTCAAGAAATTCAAAAGATGATTTCTAAGCATTATGTGGAAATTTCAGAGGAATTAGATAGTTTATTAATTCCGGGTGGAGTTGCTTTTATGCGTTGTTTAGAACAATATCCAGAAATTGAACTTTGGGACGAAGATGGACAACATCCTAGTATCGCAGGTACATATTTAGCAACTTGTACAGCTTATGCTATTATTTTTCAAGAATCTCCAGAAAGTTGTAGTTTTACTGCCGAATTAGAGGAAGAAACAGCAAAAGCACTTCAAACAGTGGCAGCAGGATTTCTTGCAAAATAAATCTAATAATGATTGATACCTTGACGATATATTAAATTTATGTTACACTCTTATAGCTAAAAGTGTGAAAAAAAGGTAATACATGAACAGAAAGAATGTCATACCAAACACCGGTATGACATTTCTTTTTTTCTATCGTAGTAGTAAATGGAGGTTAATATATATGAGATTTGATGAAATGGAATTACAAGAGCCTATTTTACGAGCTGTAAAGGAAATGGGTTTTGAGGAGATGACACCAATCCAAGCTGAAGCGATTCCAGTTGTGATGGAAGGCAAAGATATGATTGGTCAGGCGCAGACGGGAACAGGAAAGACAGCAGCGTTTGGTATTCCATTATTACAAATGGTAAATCCAAAGAAGAAAGATTTACAAGCATTAATTCTTTGTCCAACAAGAGAACTTGCGATTCAAGTAGCAGAGGAATTACGACGTTTAGCAAAGTTTATGCATGGAATTAAAGTACTTCCTATTTATGGTGGTCAAGATATCAATAAACAAATTCGTTCTTTAAAAGGTGGTGTGCAAATTGTGATTGGTACACCGGGTCGTGTCATGGACCATATGCGTCGTCATACATTGAAAATGGACAAAGTTCGTATGATTACATTAGATGAAGCAGATGAAATGTTAAATATGGGTTTCCGAGAAGACATTGAAACTATTCTTCAAGATTTACCAGAAGAACGACAGACATTGTTATTTTCTGCAACTATGCCAAAGCCGATTATGGAAATTGTAGGAATCTATCAAAAGGATGCTGTTTTAGTAAAGGTAGTGAAAAAAGAATTAACCGTACCAAAAATTGAGCAGTATTATTATGAAGTAAGACCAAATACGAAGTTAGAAGTACTTTGTCGTTTATTAGATATGTATGACCCTAAATTATCTTTAATTTTCTGTAATACAAAAAAACAAGTAGATGAATTAGTATCAGCCTTACAGTTAAGAGGTTATTTTGCAGAAGCATTGCATGGTGATTTAAAGCAAGTACAGCGTGATAGAGTCATGGAAACATTTCGTGGTGGAAAAACAGATATTTTAGTAGCAACGGATGTAGCTGCAAGAGGAATTGATGTAGATGATGTAGAAGCTGTATTTAATTATGATATTCCACAAGATGATGAATATTATGTGCATCGTATTGGCAGAACAGGTCGTGCTGGAAGAACCGGTCGTGCATTTAATTTTGTTGTAGGACGAGAAATTTATAAATTGAAAGATATTATGCGTTATTGCAAAACCAAAATTCATCTTCAGCCAATTCCATCACTGAATGATGTCACAGCAATTAAAGCAGATAAGATTATGGATAATGTGAGTCGTATCATTGAAGATGGTGGTTTAGAGGAAATGATTCGTCTTGTTGAGGAACGAATCAATGAAGAAGAATATACTTCTTTGGAGGTGGCAGCGGCATTTTTGAAAATGCAAATGGGTGAGATTGATACTTCTTTAGAATCAGAAAAAGGTATGGAGTTTGGAGATACGGGTGCAGAAGCTGGTATGGTTCGTTTGTTTATCAATCTTGGAAAGAAACAAAAAGTGCGTCCGGGAGATATTCTTGGTGCAATTGCAGGAGAGACTGGTATGCCTGGAAAATTGATTGGTACGATTGATATGTATGATAAATATACATTTGTAGAAGTGCCAAGAGAATATGCAGCAGAAGTCATTCAAGTAATGAAAGATGCTAAAATTAAGGGTAAGAGTATTAATGTAGAACCAGCAAATAAAAAGTAAGATAAGTGCGAATAGCCGATTGATTAGTGAGAGGAAAGTTTTGAAGAATGGAAAGGAATGATAGATGAAAGAGGAACAAATTAGAAATATACATTTATTGATACCAGATGCCTCTTATGTAGAGGAAATTCTTTCTTATCGAGAAGAAATGCTAATAGCAGGAAGTTCTATGGATGGTTGTGGCATTTTAAAGAGATGTTATAATCCGTTGGATTGGTTAGAGTACAATGAAATTCTTTCCAATCCAGACCTTGTACCAGAAAATAGAGTACGAAGTACACAGTTTATATTAGCAGACCCAGAAACAAAACGAATTTATGGTATGTTGCAAGTAAGACACTATTTGAATGAATACTTGCGAAGATTTGCAGGGCATATTGGGTATTCGGTTCGACCTAGTGAGCGTAGAAAAGGTTATGCTAAGCAAATGCTTTCCGAAGCAATCTTGTTTTGTAAAGAAGAATTGTGTTTAGAACGTATTTTAGTTTCTTGTTTGGTAGAAAATGAAGCAAGTCGAAGAACAATTTTATCTTGTGGAGGGGTTTTCGAAGAAACGGTATATGAACATTTAGATGGAGTCTGGTTGGAAAAATATTGGATTGAATTAAGCTAGACAAGAAAAATTTTTTTGTGTAAAATAAGAGTAACTTACTATGGAAGGGAGAAATTATAATGGGCAACAAAGGATTAGCCGAAAAAATGAAACAATGGCCAATGAGTAAAAAATTAACATTTTCTCATGGAATTATCATTGTATCTACATTTATTTTTATTGTAGTATTATTAATTAGTATGAAAAGTGTACAATCTTATGTACAAAGTATGTTTGATGGACCAACAACGAATGCATTTTATATGGGAGATATTCGTTATGGTTTAACAGATATTCAAAGAGCATTAAACTATGTAGTAGCAGAAGGGGAAGAAAGATTAGATACTACTTTGCCAAAAATGAAAGAAGATATGCAAACCAATGTTAATATGATGGATGATGCATATAAGATTTTAAAAGATACTCTTTTAACAGAGGAGAATAAAGCATTATTACAAGAAATTTATGATATGTTATCAGCTTCTACAACACATCGAGAGTATATTGTATCCTTATTAGAACAAGGACGTTTAGAAGAAGCAATGGAATATAATAATACAAAGTATAAACCTATGGTGGATGAAATGAAGAAAATTGCAGATAAGCTTGACCAATCCATTATTAGGGCAGGAGAAGATTATTGTAATACAGCAGCTGGTTCTGTTGTTACAATGCTTATTTTTGGTATTATTGTATTGATATTGATTACATCTATCGCAGTGTATGTGACAAGGATGGTAACTAATATGATAACTGAGCCAGTAGCCCAACTTGCTCAGGCAGCTCATTCTATGTATAATGGAGAATTATCAGGTTCTAAAATGATTACTTATCAGTCTAGTGATGAATTAGGTCAATTGTCAGAATCTATGAGAGGTACAATGGATACGTTGAGTGCCTATGTGAATGAAATTTCAGATAGGTTAAAAGAAATCGCCAAAGGTGATTTAACAAGGTCGTTCAGGAATATTACAGATTTTCGTGGAGATTTTTCTAGTATTAAAGATTCTTTCGTATTTATTTTAAAGAGCTTTAATGAAACATTGTCACAAATTCATGACAATTCTGCACAAGTAGATGTTGGTTCTGATGAAATTGCAAAAGCTGCTGCTGAGTTATCTGCAGGAACAACAGAACAAGCAAGTGCTGTACAACAGTTGACAGCAACGGTACAATCGGTTGCCATGATGGCAGAAACAAGTGCAACAAAAGCAGAAGGTGCTTATCAAAATGTACAAGTTTCTGTAAGGAATGCACAAAATGAAAAAGTTCAAATGCAACAATTAGAAAAGGAAATGCTTCATATCAAGGAAATTTCTAGTGAAATTGAAAATATTATTGCTTCTATTGAAGACATTGCTTCTCAAACAAATCTTTTATCTTTAAATGCTTCGATTGAAGCAGCGAGAGCAGGAGAAGCAGGTCGTGGATTTGCTGTTGTAGCTGACCAGATTGGTAAATTAGCAACAGATAGTGCACAGGCAGCAGTTACTACAAAAGATTTGATTGAAAAGACGATTCAAGAAATTGATAAAGGAAATAAGATTACAGCTGATACTGCAAAAGCGTTTGATGGTATTATTGAAGGAATGCAAGAAATTGCCAACATAGCAAGAACTAATGCAGAAACTTCTCAAACACAGGCACAAGCATTAAAACAAGTAGAAGAAGGTATTGAGCAAATTTCTGCAGTAACTCAAAGAAATGCAGCATCTTCGGAAGAAAGTTCTGCAATTAGTGAACAGTTAGCAGGAAAAGCGATGGAATTAGATAAGTTAGTAAATCGTTTTAAATTATATAAAAAATAAATCATAGGGAGAGAGCCTTACTTTTTAAAATGAAGTGAGGCTTTTCTTAAAACAGATATTATAAAAAGTAAAAATTTTTATTATTATTTATGCCTAAACGAAGTGAGAAAGGAATGATTGATTTTTATGAAAGGATATGCAGTAGTGACAGGTGCTAGTTCAGGCATTGGAGCAGAGTTTGCAAGACAACTAGCAAAAAAAGGGTATCGTTTAATATTAACAGCAAGACGCTTAGATAAATTGCAAGAATTAGCAGAAGAATTGAAAACAGAATGTATAATAGTATTAGCTGATTTATCGAAACAAGAAGATTGTTTTAACTTTTTTATTAAGATAAAACATAAGAAGATTGATGTTTTTATCAATAATGCTGGTTTTGGAGATTGTAATCATTTTATTTATGGTGATTTGCAAAAAGAACTAGATATGATAGATGTTAATATAAAAGCAATGCATATTTTAATGAAGCTTGTTGTAACAAAAATGGAGCAAGAGGGACATGGTTATTTCTTAAATGTAGCATCAAGTGCAGGATTATTACCAGCAGGACCTTATATGGCAACCTATTATGCAACAAAGGCTTATGTCGCAAGTATTACACAAGCAGTAGCACAGGAATTGAAGGAAAATGAAAGCTATGTTTATGTAGGGGCATTATGTCCAGGACCTGTGAATACAGAATTTAATGAAGTAGCGAATGTAGAATTTGCACTAAAAGGAATTTCTGCAAAGGATTGTGTACGGTATACATTAAGACAAATGAAAAAGAGAAAAGTGATTATTGTGCCTACTTTAATGATGAAAACAGCAATAATATTAGGGCGTTTTGTACCAAGAACAGTAGCAGTAATGATTGCTTCTAAACAACAGAGAAAAAAGTTAGGGAAATAATCAATAGAATGATAAAAGCCACATTATAAGATAATATATAAAATCTTATGATGTGGCTTTTATTTACCATTTGGTAGCTCCACCTTTTGTTTTATTATAAGAAGCAGTAGCGTTGAATGTAGAAATAAGTTTTCTTTCTAAATCATTCATTTCTTCTTTTTCACATTGGACAAAACGAACATAAACATATTTTCCATATTTAATGTCAGCATAAATATCACCATTCCCTTTTCCATTAAAATGATTATGAACTCTTTGGAATATATGAACCGATTGACCAATATAAATATTTTCGTATTTATCCCATTTTTTATTTTTAACAGGACGATTGTAAATGGTAATTACATAACAACCAGGACCATCTTCATATTTAAAACCAGTAGGAGTTTCCGATTTTCCACGCCCGTCTGAAATAATCCAACGACTTTCAAAGTCTTTATAGTATAAGAAATTACCAGAGTATATTTTGCGTTTTAATTTTGTCTTTTTTCGATTTCCTAGGAAATAAAAAAGAAACAAAAGAATAAGGAAAAAAATTACCCATAGTTTTAAGGTTTCTAATATCCATTCCATAATACACCTATTAGTTTAGCCCTATTTTTTGCTGGTAGCAGCTTCTCTTTCTCGACAAATTTCTTTCCAACTTGGAAGTTTGTTAATACGTTCTGTTAAGTCTTTTAAGGCAGTAGGGACATCAATATTTTGTGGACAGATACGAGTACATTTGCCACAACTAATACAAGCTGAAGGTTTTTTGTTTTCGTCCATAAATTCAATATGCATGACAGCATTGATAGTAGGTAAGAGACGAACTTCATTATAAGTACTAAGTAAGGTTGGAATATCAAGTCCCATAGGACAACCATCACAACAATAGCGACAAGCAGTACAAGGAATGGAGTCTTTCATTCCTTCTGCAATCTCTAATAAAAGGTTTACTTCTTTTTTAGACAATGGTTTTTGTTCTGTAAATGTCTTTACATTGTCTTTCATTTGTTCCATATTAGACATTCCACTTAATACCATTTGTACATTTGGAAGTCCCTGTAAGAAACGGAATGCCCATGCTGGAATCGATTCTTCTGGACGAAGTTCTTTTAATTTTGTTTCGTTGATTTCATCTAGTTTTGCTAGTTTACCACCACGCACAGGTTCCATAACCCAAATAGGAATATTGTACTTTGCAAGAAGTTCACATTTTCCTTTGGCATCTTGCAATGTCCAATCAAGGTAATTTAACTGAATTTGGCAAAATTCCATATCTTCTCCACAAGCTTCCAAAAATTGTTCTAGACCTTTTGTTTTTGCATGAGAACTAAAGCCAAGATGTTTGATTCTTCCAAGTTGCTTTTGTTCCTTGAAATAGTCAATAATACCCCAACGAGGGTCAAGATAGGTTTCTATTGATTTTTCATATACATTATGAAGTAAATAAAAATCAAAATAGTCTACACCACATTTTTCTAATTGTTCTTCAAAAATTTCAGCAGGATTGTACCCATTGGATAAAATTTGATGTCCGGGATATTTTGTTGCAAGATAAAAACTATCACGAGGATATTCGCTTAATATACGACCTATGACTCGTTCAGATTCACTGTTATGATAAGGATATGCAGTATCGAAATAATTTACGCCATGTTCTATCGCATAACGAGTCATTTCTTTTACTTGTGGTTCATCAATACTACCATCAGAAAGAACAGGTAAACGCATAGTGCCAAAACCAAGTAATGATAATTGTTTGTCTTGAAAAGTACTATAAATCATGAGAAGTGCCTCCTTTTTTCTTTTTCGTATAAAATTAGTATAACAGTTCATAAAAATTGGTCAACTATTTTTTTCTTTTGTATGTAAAAAGATAGAAAAATTTGATTAGGTAAAAATAAAATAGAGATTTAATAGGTAAGTTTTTGATAATTGCTAGACAATTTCTATTTTTTTTTGTAAAATAGAAGAGCGAGTACATAATAAAAAAAGAAAGCAGGTGGCAACAGATGAGCATATTTGATGTATTAACATTGATATGTGGTTTAGCATTATTCTTATATGGAATGGATGTTATGGGTGATGCACTAAAGAAAAGTGCAGGAAACAAGCTAAAAACAATTTTAGGAAGTTTAACATCAAACAAGTATAAAGGATTTTTGCTTGGGCTCGTAGTAACAGCAATTATTCAATCTTCCTCAGCAACAACAGTTATGGTCGTTGGTTTCGTAAATTCTGGTACAATGCTTCTTTCGCAGGCCGTAGGGGTAATTATGGGTGCTAATGTTGGTACTGCCGTTACTTCTTGGATTACAGCATTGAACGGAATTAGTGGTGGGGCTGATGCAACAGCATGGTTAAATTGGTTAAAACCAGATGCGTGGATGCCAATTCTTGCATTAATTGGTATTGCTCTTTTAATGTTCTCTAAAAATGAGAAAAAGAAAGATATTGGTACTATTTTAATGGGATTTGCTATTTTAATGGTTGGTATGGAAACGATGTCTGGTGCTGTAAGTGGATTGAAAAAGAGTGAAGAATTTCATCAAATTTTAACATTGTTTACAAATCCTTTGCTTGGTATATTGGCAGGTACTATATTGACAGCTGTTGTACAATCTTCTTCTGCATCGGTTGGTATTTTACAGGCACTTTCTAGTACAGGAGCTATTACGTTTAGTGCAGCAATTCCAATTGTTATGGGACAAAATATTGGTACTTGTGTAACAGCATTACTTTCTTCGATTAATGTAAATAAAAATGGTAAGAGAGCAGCGTTAGTTCATTTATATTTTAATATTATTGGTGTTGCTTTATTTATGTGTTTGTACTATTTGATTGGTTATTTGTTAAGTGGAACAAGTTTTAATATATTAGGAATGGCAGAGTCTACAGCAATAGATATGTGGGGAATTGCAGCAACTCATACCGTATTTAAGATTTTTTCTGTTATTTTATTGATGCCAGTTTCTTCTTGGCTTGAGAAATTAGCAACAATGACAGTAAAAGGTTCGGATGATAAAGGTGATAGTTATACAAAGATGTTAGACGATTTATTATTAGATACTCCTGCTGTTGCAATTGAACGTAGTTATGAAGTAGCAAATCAGATGGCAAAAATTTCTGTAAATTCATTAAAACAAGCAATTTCCTTGTTAGATAATTATGATGTGAAAGTAGCACAAGAAATTCGAGCAGCAGAAAAAACAAGTGATATATATGAAGATGTGTTAGGTTCTTATTTAGTGAAACTTTCTTCTAGAAGCATGACAGAAGAAGATAGTAGAGAAGTAACAAAATTGTTATATATGATTGGTGATTTTGAACGTATTTCTGACCATGCTGTTAATCTTGTTATTTCAGCAGAAGAAATGAAAGAGAAAGAAATTACATTCACAAAGAAAGCAGCACAAGAACTTCACATATTATATAAAGCAATTGATGAAATTATAACAATGACAGGACAAGCTTTTATGGAAAAAGATATGAAACATGCATATACGGTAGAACCATTAGAGCAAGTAGTGGATTATTTGAAAGAAGAAATTCGTATGCATCATATTATTCGTATACAAAAAGTGGAATGCACGATGGAGCTTGGATTTGTATTATCTGATATTTTAACAAATTTAGAGCGTGTTTCTGACCATTGTTCGAATATTGCAGGTTGTTTAATTGAAATGACAGAACATGCTACATTAGATTTGCATGAATATTTACATAAAGTACATAGAGATGGAAAAGAGTTTGAAACTTTGTATCATTATTATAAAGATAAATATGCTCTTGGCTCTATGAAACCAGAAGAAAAGTAGAAAAATTTTTAATTGAATATTTGATTATTCAAAGATATAAAAAAGTGGTTGTTCTGAAAATTTTTCAGTAACAACCACTTTTTTAGCTATTAGGTCATTATTTTCCAAAATATCTGTTTAATAAGCCTTCAAATGCTTTTCCATGTCTAGCTTCATCTCTAGCCATTTCATGAACGGTATCATGGATAGCATCTAAGTTAGCAGCTTTTGCTCTCTTTGCAAGGTCAAACTTACCAGCAGTAGCACCATTTTCAGCAGCAACTCTTAATTCTAAGTTCTTCTTTGTAGAATCTGTTACAACTTCACCAAGTAATTCAGCAAATTTAGCAGCATGTTCTGCTTCTTCCCAAGCTGCTTTTTCCCAGTAAAGGCCGATTTCTGGATAACCTTCACGATGAGCTACTCTAGCCATTGCAAGATACATACCAACTTCTGTACATTCACCTTCAAAGTTTGCACGTAAATCAGCTAAAATATCTTCGCTAACACCTTTTGCTACACCTACTACGTGTTCTGCTGCCCAAGAAAGACCACCTTCTTGTTTTGTGAACTTATCAGCACCTACATGACATACTGGACATTCTGCTGGAGCAGAGTCTCCTTCGTGAACATAACCACATACATTACATACATATTTCGCCATAATTTTAATCTCCTTTTTTAATGATTTTTTTATTGATAATAAATTTGTTCTGAGTATTTTTTTGAGTATTTTGTTCTGAGTAT
>CALASV010000004.1 GCA_937888895.1 uncultured Clostridia bacterium
CTTCTTCATAGCAAATCACTTCTTCATAAATCTTCTTTAATAATTCATTCATGGTTATTACATCCTCACTTTCGTATAATCATAAAATGTTAAAATATGGATAAATTCATACATTTGGCTATAACTTAACTGCTTCCACTCTTTCAATCCGTACAACTCCCACAACAAAAACTCAAAAAATGTCTTTGTAATCTTCTTCTGTCGGATAATACGACAAAGGATTCGATATTGACTCTCTGTAAACTGTTGTGGTGTTTCCTTTGTTACACTACGGACATTCTGCAAAATCAATTCTCTATGGTCATAATTCAATAGCTTCATGCCTTAACAACTCCTTTCTGGACTTCTACATTCTTCATAATAACTACACCATTCACAATAATCGGTATCACATGCTCCAAAAAGAAAACCATTGTCCACTATCGGCATACAAGTAGTCAAATACTCTAAACACTTACCACAAGGACTGCTATCTGCATTTACTGGCTGATAATTCATTCTACACATCACTTTTCTACTTCCTTTACTTAAAAATAGATAAAAAAAATAGAACCCTTACTGGTTCTCTTAAAATACATACTTCATTACATCAACAATAATTGCACCGAAACTGTTTGCTGTAATATTTACTTTTCTTGTGCCATTCCCTTTAAAGGTAATCAATACATGGTCATCATCTATAAGAGATAATCCAACAATATCTAAATTAGCACAAAGCAATGTGTTCTCCAATACTGCAATAAATTCTTTCTTAGACATAATTGCCTACTCTCCTTTGTTCTGCTTTATTCTTCACTTTTTGTGAACCATATTTCTCTCGAATTTCATCAAGAGAAACTTCCTTATTATGATATTTACGATATTCTCCATAGTGCCAACACCAACACTTCTTCTTCGGTGCAAAACGAAAACCAACTGTCTTTAATAACTCTTTATACTCGTAACCATGCAATACCCAAATCCAACACCCAATAATCTCCACATCAGCATTGATATGAATAATACTGTTTAAAACCTCTTTAAATGCTTCATTTTCTTCCTCTTTATCGTAGGCAGAACTTTGTTCGTCTAATGGCTTATCTTGGCTTAAACGAGCAAATACAAAGTCATATTCTACATTGATTTCCTTTGCAATTTCCACATTTCCGTTTACATTGTCTGGGTGATACTGCTTCAATAATTCCTTATACTTCTTTCTTAATTCTTCTACTGTTGTTATTCCTTGAAACCATTTGCTTGTCATCTTGCTTAATACCTCTTTCTTCATATAATTTTAAAAACATTGTTACTATTCTTCTATAACAGTAACTACCATTGGCAGCAGTCTTTTGTACAACTACGACGCTCTAAATCATTTACAACAACTCCTTTCCTTTGAAATTTGAGCAACAAAAAAAGACCTTTTAGTGACTTGTCTAGGTCATAAAACATAAGCCTATATATAACCCCGTTAGGTTCATAACTAAAAATTGTTATTCACAATTAAGAACTAAGTACTTCAAAAAATATATATACAAAATTTATCTATACCAGAATTTTTGAACAAATAAAAAGCACTATTCGTCATATTAAACAAATAGTGCTATTTTATCTATGAAATTATGTTTACATATCCACCACGACGAGTTCTATTCCAACACTCACAGAAATTTCATTTTCTATGCTCTTTTCCAACACATTTTCTTCATTTGGTGTAAACACCGAATGCTTGAAAAAGTTCTTAAAATCAAGGATTTCTAGGTATCGACTTTGCATAGCAACATGGCTACCTCGATATGCCCTGTATGTCCAAACTGGCCCACGGGACATACCTTCTCTACTTCATATTTTCTTCCTCTCAAATACTTCACATCTCTTGCAAGTGTTGCTGGGTCACAGGATACATATACAATTCGTTTTGGTTCCATTTTTACTATCGTATCGAGCAAACTTTCTTCACAGCCTTTTCTTGGTGGGTCTACAACAATGACATCAGCTTTCATTGTACCATTGCTTTCTTTATATTTCATTGGCATAACGTCTTCTGCTGCCCCTACGAAAAATTCAGCGTTTGTAATTCCATTAATCCTAGCATTATTTTTTGCATCTTCAATTGCTTGTGGAATAATTTCCACTCCGTATACTTTTCCTGCTTTTTGTGCTAAGAATAATGAGATTGTTCCAATTCCACAGTATAAGTCCCATACGGTTTCATTTCCGTTTAAGTTCGCGTATTCTAATGCTTTTTCATACAGTTTTACCGTTTGTTTTGGATTTACTTGATAGAAAGATAATGGAGAAATTTGATATTTTATTTCACCAATATAATCTGTAATATAAGTGTCACCATAAATAGATACAATTTCATTTCCTAGAATGACATTTGTTTTTTCTGTATTGACATTTAAACAAACACTTTTTAAACGATATCCACCTTTTCCTTCTAAATCTTTAAAGTTTCCCACAGCTAAAGTTAATTTTTCCACTAATTCTTTTACATGAGGGAATTTTCTTCCATTAACGATAAGGCAAACCATCACTTCTTTTGTCTGAAATCCAACTCTAGTTAATATATGACGAAGTAATCCTTTTCCTGTTTCTTCGTCATAGGCAGAAATTTTATGAGTTTTCATAAATTCTTTTATGACTGGTAAAAGAACTGCATTCACAGGTTCTTGAATCGCACAGTCCATACATTCCATAATGTTATGGCTATGACCTGCGTAAAATCCCATCACAATATTTCCTGTTTTATCAATTCCAACAGGATATTGTGCTTTATTTCTATAATAAAAAGGTTCTTCCATGCCAATGATAGGTTCCATTACTTGCTCTAGCTGTTCTACTGCCATTCCACCAATGCGTTGTAAGCAATTTTTAACTTTATCTTCTTTATAAGCAAGCTGTCTTTTGTATGATAAATGTTGCAACTGACATCCACCACATTTTCCTGCTACCACACATTTTGGCTCTACTCGGTCAGGGGAAGGGGTAAGCAACTCTTCCACTTTGGCATACCCATAGTTTTTCTTCGCTTTTAGCACCTTTACCTTTGCAACATCACCAACGACTGCACCTTTTACAAAGAGAGTATAGCCATCTACCTTTCCAATCCCCTCACCATCGTTCCCTATATCTTCTATTTGAACTGTCACTATTTGATTTTTTTCCATCCTCTTTACCCTATTCACTTGTTTTACGCACATTTGCATCAAATAATTTTTGGAATCCAAGCCATCCTTTTTCTTGTGTTCCTTGCAACAACTCTGTCATTGTTTCCAATTTTGCATCTAAGTTATTTGCCATACTAAGTGCTAATGCTTCTGCCAACGAAGGTTTCTTTGGTGAGCCATATTCTAATTCGCCATGATGTGCTAAAATACAATGCAATAATTCATTTTTCAATTTCTCAGGAAATTTAGGAATATCATCTATCATTTTACTAAGCATTTCTGCTCCGATATAAATATGTCCTAACAATTGTCCTGCATCGGTATAATCATTTTCTGGGAATTTTGACAATTCCTGTACTTTTCCTACATCATGGAACATCGCTGCTGTTAATAATAAATCTCGATTGATAATTGGATAATTTTTTGCAATATAATCACAAAGTCTTGTCACACTTACGGTATGCTCTAATAAACCACCAATAAATGCGTGATGTACTGCTTTAGCAGCAGAATGATTCGCAAAAAATTTCATTGCTGTTTTATCTTCAATAAAATATCGTTCTGCAAGGGTACGAAGATATTCATTTTTCATACTTTTAATATAACCTGTAAGTTCTTGATATAACACTTTAATATCTTTGTCTGTCGATGGCATATATTCTTTCGGGTCATATTCTCCTTCATGACATCTATGTACCCGACGAATATTCATCTGTAAAGCACCTTGAAAACTTACAATTTGTGCATCTACTCGAATATAATCCATTGCTTCAAAATGGTCAATTCCTACCCCTAAATCCCATATTTTCCCATCTGCCGTTCCCGTTTTATCTTGCAATATTAAGGAATAATAATTTTTTCCTGCCTTTGTTTGTAATGCCTGTTTACTTTTACAAAAATATGTTTCTGATAACATATCCCCTTCTCGTAAATCTTTTAAATATCTCATATCCTTCCTCACTTTTTATTTTTTTCTACTAATTTTACACCAGCTGTATAACAACTATTGCTCTCTTTGCTATAAACTCTCAGCCAAACATTATCACCAACACCATAGTTTAAAAGAAGTTCCTTAAACTGTGTGATTCCATTGATTTCTTTTCCATTCATTTCTACAATAATTTCTCCTACTTTCAAACCAAGATGAAATGCCGGAGAAGAACTTTGTACTTCTGTCACATAAATTCCATTTAATTGTTCTAATGTGCCATCCTCTGTTCGTAGCCATTGCATAGAAGCTGGTAAATCTGTTCCTTTAATTCCGAATAAAGCAATAGGTTCTAAATTTAAACAACTTTCAATGACACAACGAATATCATTTAATGAAATTGCAGAAGAAATTTCATCATTTACATCTTGCTTATACACATGAGTCATCATTCCTAACAATTCTCCATGAAAGTTAAAAAGAAATCCATTTCCTTGTCTATGGTCTATCATATCGGTTGTAAAATACGGAACTGCACCATCTAATACAGATATACTATGACCTATGCTTGTTATTCTACTAACTTCCATCGAATCATATCCATTTGGTCTACCTAACACAAGCACTTGTGTACCAACCGTTATCTTATCATTACCAAAAGAAGCAAATACCATAGTTTCTAATAATTCTTTTGGAATTGTTGACAATGTTACTGAAATAATTGCAATGCCATAATCTTTTTCCATGCAATAAATTTCACCCGAAAATTCCATTTCGTTAAAACATACCATAACACAATCATCTTCCAATATTTTTTCTACATCTGTTAAAATAAATAACTTTGTATCACTTTTACTTATCATTACTCCTGTTGTATAAGCATTGACAATATAGGATTCTTGAAACAAATCCATTTTTTCTCTTGTTAGTTTTATTGTCACAATAGAGCTTCCGATATGTTCTGCTATTTTGTTTATTTGTTCATAGCCTGTTTGTCCATTCGATAACTCGCCCTTTATCACAGAGTTTTGCCTCGTTCCTACTAATTCTATTCTTGGTTGTTCTTCGATTCCAAGCCATGATTTTAAGTATCCGTCCGAAATCAAGAATGCCCATCTTGCGACAAAACCAAACACAACTGCCATAACAATGACAACAACTAATGTTTCTAACCGTACTAACCATTTATTTTTCTTTTTTGGAACAATAATTTCATTAATAAACGGATATTCTTTTTCTTTTGATTCTTTCATACACTTCTCCTATCAATCGGATATTCGTAATCCGCTTCGCTACTTACTCATAACCGAATATCTACTATCGTAGATTGTCAGATGGAGCTTGTAAGCTCCACCTGACACAAATAAGTCCCTTACCCACCACTTAGTGCTT
>CALASV010000005.1 GCA_937888895.1 uncultured Clostridia bacterium
GTAAGCCAAAAAGGTGGCGTTAATGGTTGCTTTTTCAAGTTCTGTATCATCAATATTGACACTTTCAAATGTGCCGACAAAATGATAATCTTCAATCAATGGGTCATAAATTTCTTCCTCCTGCACGTTCATCAGCCACGAAATAAAAGGTTGTTTCTTTTCTTCTAGTTCTTCAGGAGTATCTGCTATGATTTCAAACACATATTCAAGGCTTCTTTCTTCCCAGTACAGTTCCCCATTGATTGCCGAAAAATCATAAGTTTTATTGGAAAATGGAACGGTTTCTTTAATGCTCTTTTTCTTTGGTGTGTTTATGACACGTTCTTTTACACTGGCTTCAAATTCATCAAAAGAACCTATTTCACCAATAACTAATTGGTCTATTTTTAACAAATAACCACCCCCTACTTTAAAGAATAGAAAAGCACCACTAGAAAGTGATGCTACATAAAAAATAATAGTTATGACATAGTTTAATACTCTTGTACTATTATTTCGTGAACTGAATCATTCGCACCCATAAACAATACACCATTTGCACAATATACATGGTCTTGTTCAATTCCACTTATTACTTTTAATAAAAACGTTCCTGGATTGCTAGTGTCGTGATACCAACACATGGCTACGGGTTGTTTTGTTGTATGGTCTATCCCAACAAAATAAGTGTCTATATTAGTAATATAAGCATTTAAATCATTCGTATCAGAAGTATTCAGGTTTACTCTTGCTAAATTTTCTGTGGAAACATCAGCAGTAATAAATAAATTAAACATAAACATACCATTCACAAATTTATTTCTGTTAACAGTGATGCTATTAGTTGATGTAATATCAACATTTCCAATTCTACGCTTTCTTGCTGGTGGAATAATGCCATCAAATGATAAGCTAGGATTAGCAATATATACATTATCTCCCTCGGCTTTAATGTTAAGTGTATAAAATCCACTAGCATTATTTGCGTAAAAATTAAAATTAACTCTTTCATAAGAACCTTTTAAGTTTTTTTTGAAAATATACTGGATTGTTGAATCACTTACATTTGTCAATGTTACTGTGTATGTGGTTGTTCGGCTGTTGGCTTGATTTCTATGATATGTCAAAAATTCTAAGTGATAATTTTCCCCTTCTAAAACTTGCACATTTTTATATGCTGTTATTCCGTTGGCATCACTTCCACTAAGTTCCCAATAAACCCCATCATAATAAGAATTACTTATATTTTCTTTTGGATTTGGAAAAGCTTTTAATCCTAATTGATTCGTAGCAACTCTATAATTTTTATTATAAAAGGTTTCTTTATCAATGTACGTTCCTGTTAAAAATGATTTTGCAAGATGTTCGCCTAATAATTTATACCCTACTTGTGTCAAGTGATTATGTCCATTTGGGTAATAAGTTTCTGCATTATTTTCATTTATTCCAACATTGCCAAAATCAACAATACGCAATTTCTTTTTTGTAGCAATTTCTATGACAGCGTTTCTATAACTCTCTATTTTTTCACCATTATCATTCGCCCAGTATGGTTTTGTTGTGCTACCTTTTCCATGTGGTTGTAAAATTACTATAATTTCAGCCTGTGGATGCTGTTCTAGTATTTTTTCGATTCCTGCCACGTAATCATAATAAAACGATTTTTCTGTGTACTCATTACCAATATCTACATTTTTAGAAAAGTCATTTGTTCCAAACGCTACAAAATAATAATCATATCGTTTTGTACCAGAAACATTTGCATTTACTTGTGTTAAAAAATTATTATCTTGAATTGTACTAGCTGTTGCACCACTAACAGCTACGTTTTTTATAGTATAACCTGTTAAATTTCCAAATACTGTTGGATAAGGCTGTAATACTTGTACTCCATTCTCGTCTGCTTTTTCTCCCCATGTAATGGAGTCACCAAAAAATATAGCTGTTTTATGTTTATACTGTTGGTATGGATGTGTTGCATTTCCTTTTTCTATCATCGGATAAAAAATAACATTATCCATTACTGTTCCACTTTCAATCGTAATCACAACTTGAAATTTAACTGCTCCAGCATCGACATATTCATCAATAGTAAAGGTTAATCCATTACCTATATCATAAATTCTAGGACTAACCGATGTGTCATCTGATTTTCTAAAGGTAATACTCATATTATAAGTGGACTTAGAGCCACCTTTAGGACAACCACTTAAAGTATATTGTTTTCCTTTTTCAAAATCTAACATTAGAGGAATTTTGTTATATACCTTGCAATGGTAATATACTTGACTTGTTGCCGTTCCATTAACTGTTATACTACCGTTCCCATTATCAATAAATGTTAAACCACTTGCTTCATAGTTTGTAAAGCTATATGGATATGGTAAAAGATTGTCCACAGCCTTATCTAATGGAGAACCCATAGTATCTGTCCCTAGTACTGTAGTTGTATTTAGGATATAATCACCAACTAACCATTTTTTAAGACGAACATCTGTGACTTGCAATACACAATCTTGCAAGGTTAAACCTCTAACATCCACCGTGGACACTAAAGCACAATTAAGATGTACTCGGCTACCTATTGCTAATAATGCACCATATTGCCTTGTATCAGAATATATGGTTGCATTATTTACAAATCCTGACCTTATAAAAACCTCTCCGTTATGTCCACTATTAACACAAGCATACATTGTGCCATTAAAAACACAACTTTGAGCATAAACTTTACCACTATTGGTAGATAGTGTGGCACTTGTAAATGTACAATTTTTAGCATCAATAGCACCACCATTTGTTTCTATTTCACCGTTTGTAATATGAGCATAACTAAGCCCTACATAACCACCATCAAAATATAAAGCATTAGGAATGTCAAGAGTAATATATTTTTCTTCTGTTCCTACAACATTTAAGTGAGAATTATAAAATGCTGGTGTCCATCTGCCTTTGAAATGAATCGTAATATTTTCATTATTACTTGCATTTACTAAATGCATCCCAATGGAGTTTAATGTTTCAATGGTTTTCATTTGGTATTCAGCACAATCTCCGATAAATTGACAACGTAATTCTGCATACTTAAAGTATTCTTCTAAAAATCTGTCAAAAGTCTTAAAAGGTGCAGTTTGAGTTCCTGTGTTGTTATCATCTCCGTTGATACCATCAACATAGTAGTTTTTATTTTCTGTGGATAACATTCCATAAGGTTTCTTTTGCAATACCTCAAATTCTTCTTGCTTTGCAAAATAGTCGATTGTTTGTCCCTGTAGTGTTTTTGCATTTCCGTAATTGTAAGGTACATAAGGGTGTGCCACATAGCCATGCTCTAACATTGGCTTAAAAAGAAGATTTGAAACCGATGTACCATTAACAACTCTTATATAAATTCTACAATTTGTTAAATCCTCTGTCGGTGTATAGGTAACTCCATTTCCTGTATCACTTGCAAGTGCTTTTTCTACAGCTTTATTATAAAGTATCAAACTATATGTCAATACAGCACCACCAGCAGGACAACCGCTCAATGTATATGTTATCCCTTTTTTTAATGTGTATTTGTTAGCAACTAAATAAAGATTAGCATTAGAATCTATTGCAATTCCATCTGCAAGTACAGTACCATCATCATTTACTGTATAAGTAACACCATAAAAATCCCCACCAGAGTGATAGTAAGGGAAAGGTATTAAATTCCTTGCTCCACTCTGCCCTATTTCGTTTGCGTGGAGATTGTCTAAGGTGTCGGAATTAATAGCATTTTTGGCTGTTACTGTTCCATTCTCAATAGCTTGTAAAACTTCTGTTTTTTTAGTGTCTGCGTAACTCTTAGCAGATTTTAACGCTTCGGCTACTTCGGTATCAGTGTAGCTGTTGGCTTCTTTTAATTCTTCAGCCGTTGCAAAGTATGTGCTATCATGTCCATCTAACTTGTCAGCATTTCCTACCTTTGTTTTCCCATTTATGATATTATCGTATTTTATAACAAGCTGGTGATAAATGTCTGGTGTTGGATCACTTGGCTTTAATAACTCATCATATCCACCTTTAATTACTCTATATTTTAAAACCTCGGTTGTTAGTCTGACATTATCTTTTATTCCAAAAAAGCCAAAATACATAACACCTTCCTTTTTAGTGACTTCTTGTGGAATAATGCAAGTTTCATTTGCTAACTCTTTATAATAGATATCATTTTTATTTTGATAAAATATAGCTGTTTTTGTGTAGCCATCCCATGTACTGTCAAACTCTACTTGTAAAATATTTTCATTCAACCCACCAGAAGCAATCAAAGGATTGCTTAAAATAAACAACTCTTGTTCTCTACATTGTAATTTAATTACTGACATTATCTTTGTTCCTCTC
>CALASV010000006.1 GCA_937888895.1 uncultured Clostridia bacterium
AACATAATATCATATCTACCAAAGCCACTTTCTCGATTAGAAGTAAGAATATAATCATCGGATAGTTCTACCATTAAACCTAACACAAATCCATGATAAAATTTCTCTGGTTCAGAATTACTTGTATCGAAATAGCTAAAGATACTTTTTGTAACTCTATTCATATATGCATTCATAGATTCTATATCATCGGACAACAATGCTTTTACAAATCCATTATATCCAGCACCTGCACGATAAAACCAATTTTGTACCATAGAGAAAAACATACATTTGACTTCATAATTTGTCAAAGCTAACTGATATCGTATTGGTCTAGCACCTACCAATTCTCGACGTTCATAACTAATTACTCTTAAATAACCACTTGCTACTAATAAACTCCAGATAGCGACTTCTCCACCATCTAACATATTATAGACGATTTGTTCATCAATTGGACAAGAAATCGTTTCTCCTTGTAATAAACTTTCAAAAGAAGATTTTAATTGCGTATCACCTGTTCTAATTAGCTGGTTTACTAAACTGTTACTACTTGTATTTGCCCAATAAATATCATAAGCTTTTATATCTAAAAAATTTATAATAGACCAAGGATTATAAATATCTTTTTGTTGCCCAAAAGTAAATCCGTCATACCAATGCTTAATATTTGCTTTTTCTTCTCCCAAACCATACTCTTCTAAGCTACGAAATACTTCTGCTTCTGTAAATCCAAACGATGTAGCATATTTATTCGAAGTTGTAGTAACAACTGCTAAATTATTTAAGTCAGAAAAGATAGATTCTTTACTAACTCTTGTAATACCCGTCATAATTCCTCTCTCTAAGTAAGGATTTGTTTTAAAGGTAGCGTTAAATAAGTTACGCATAAAGGAAATTAACTCCATCCAGTACCCATTAAGATAAGATTCTTGCATTGGAGTATCATACTCGTCTAATAAGATAATTACTTTTCTTCCATAATAACGATATAGGAAGTCAGACAAATTATGAAGTGCAACAGCAGCGACTACTTCTCTCATTTCTTCATTTACAGATAAAAAATCTTTTTTTTCATCTTCATTTAATAATCCACTATCTAAAAGAAATCTATTTTGATTATATAACTTTTTCAATAATTGAAAGATTCTTATTTTAGTATCTTGATAACTCTGCTCTTTTACATTTGCAAAAGAAAGATTAATAACAGGATAAACACCTTGTAATGTGTGGTATTCGTTGTTTTCCCAAATAGAGAGGTCTTCAAATAGGTCACTTCGATTTGCATATTTAGTTGAAAAGAAACATTCCAACATACTCATATTTAATGTTTTACCAAAACGACGTGGACGAGTAATTAAAGTTACATCATCTCCGCTTTCCCACCATTCTTTAATAAATGATGTTTTATCCACATAAAAATAATTTTCTTCTCTTAATTTATCAAAACTTTGTATACCAATTGCTACTGTTTTCATGATTAAAACCTCCATAATAACTATATGATGTCAGTATACTTATGTCAATATATCTACATAGTAATCTAGAAAAATAATCCTATAAGTATCTATGACTTTTAAGTAGAATAGAAATAAATAATTCTTCTACTCTCATATATTTTCTTGTAAAAAATTTCTATATTGTTTCAATATAAACTTCAAAGTCACTTCAAATAAGTTTCAATTTACTTTGAAGTAATTCTATCATATCCTAGAAATACTTGTTTATAATAAACAAGAGATACGATCATTTATTTTTCTTGTGTCATTTTTACAAGTTTATAGAAACTTGTTCTTTTTGTATTTGTTCGCTCCATAGCAACTTTCGCAGTAATTTCTCCTTGTTTCCAAAGCTCATAAACTTGTTCCCAGTTTTGTGGAAATGTAATCGCAGGACGACCTAATTTCTTTCCATTCTTTCTTGCTGCTTCAATTCCTTCTGCTTGTCTCTTTCGAATGGTTTCTCTTTCTTGCTCTGCTATTGTACCTAATACTTCAATCAAAATATTATTTACCATTTCGAACACCCATTCTTGTCCTTCTGGCAAATTCATCATTGTTGTTGGTAAATCGATTACCTTTAATCGAATCCCATGTTCTTTGAAATATTGTAACTCATTTTTAATATCAGTTTTATTACGACTAAGTCGATCCAAGGATTTTATTACTAAAGTATCTCCTTGACGAAGCATGACATTCTTTAGTGCTTGATATCCTTCTCTTTCTAAATTTTTTCCACTTTTCTTATCTGTAATAATTTGTCGTTCCTCTGCACCTAATGCAAGAAACGCCTCAATCTGTCTATCTAAGTTTTGTTCCTTACTAGATACTCTCGCATAATAATAAGTACGGCTTTCCATAAGGGCTTCACCTCCGTATTTTATGCCTATATAATAGCATATTTGTTCGTAAAAGTCTATTCTTTTACATATATATTCATAAATAAAAAAAGAATTTTACGAATACTAAAATAAGGCAAAAAAATACTATTCGTAAAGGTGTACTTTTACGAATAAGAGAGTTATAAAAATTAAAATAAAACTTTTAAGAAAATAATAAGTGCTTCAAAACTAGTTAATTATTTTGAAGCACTTACAATAAATTATACATGTTATAAGAAATATCCTAAAAGCTTGGAATATTTTTTTCTGTATTCAATGGAATGCAATTTACTTCGCTTTAACATCTCTAGAAGTTTTACTTCATCTCATCAGCTCATTCTTAAATGCCATGAGATCTTCGTAGTTAACAGAAGGGTGAAGCCTCACACGACTAAAGTCGTGTGCTTCCAATAAACCTTTTGATTTATTTATTCCCTTTAGGGAAATGGACTGCCTTTCCACTATACAAGTTACACTCAGTAGCTTTCGGCTATAGCACAAGTACAGCATATAACTTAATTAACGTGGATAAGGTGCAGGTGCTTCTCTTAGAGCATTCTGGAACTTTTGCCAAAATGTCTAACCTTTTCCTCTCGGTTAAGGATTTTATATGTTCTTTTATAAAATATCTTGCTGCATTGTAATACTTTGTCGTATCTATAATAAACGAAGTGGTCTTTATCGCAATATCATCACTGATACCTTTTGCTTTTGCCCAAAGTCTTGGTGTTTTACATGCACCATGCTGTTGTGCCTTTTTGATACGGTTTACTGCATGGTGCAGACAGTCGTTTTCTCTTGATAAGAACCTTCTTCCAAGGACCGTGCCATCTGCACGCATGACAGAACATGTACAAGTATTGTGAATGCCAAGGTCAACTGCTACAATCTTCTGTTCCTCCAACGAAACAGAAGATAACGACACCTTTTCTTCAAACGAAAAGTCTAAAAACCACTGTTTGCCTCGTTTCTGCAAAGTAGACACACATTCCTTACGGTTTGTACAATGTCTTTGTATGTAGTCCACATTCGTTTTCTTTAATTCCACATCCAACCAATCCCATGTATTACGGACATATACCTTGAGTCTTGCCGTATATGTACCAGTACGTACAAAAAAACAGTTGTCACGATACATCGCAGGATATCCATATCCTGCTTTTGGTACAGATGATGCCATGCCATGCGTTTTTTTATCTACATTCTGCCAGTTGGAAAAGTTACTCTTATAAGATGAAACTTTTCCAATTGCTTCATTGATGGCACTTCTTTGCAAATAACTTGGGAACTTCACAAACATTCGGTTTGCATTCTCAAACAGATACTTTGACCACGGATGTTTCTTTGTACGTACCGTAAGTTGTTCTATAGCTGACTGCCGATAATTTATAGAAGTAATTGGTTCTATAGCATCCCATTCTTCCAAAGCCACATCAATAAAGAAAGCCACGGCATGACGGTATGCAGACACGGTTTCTTTCCATACCTTGTTATAAGTTTTAATTTTAATACGGTATGTGGATACCAACTGCATACTGCTACCTCCTACTTTGATTTCTGATGACTGATATAGTTTTTAATCTGTAAATCAAAGAAAATCCAAGGGAATAGTCTGCCCTTTTGTGACCTACAAAAATTTTACACTATCTTTCGTAGTAGTATTTGTTGCAAACTGAAATGTTTTATCTTATAATGATTTTAGTCTGACCACTCTCTCAAACGTACACACAATTATTAGAAACGAGGATTTCAATTTTGGAAACATGGATTATATTTATTATTTTATACGGCTTATTAAAAGGTTCGAGAGAACCTATGAAAAAAAGGATTTTGAAAAATGTTAATGTAATGACCTCTTTGCTTGTATATACTTTCATCGGATTTTTGATGGCAGTTCCTACTGCTACTGGTGTTTTTGATATACCTCCTCACATCTTTGCCTGGATTCTAGTAAAATGTAGTGCTATTTTCTTTGCTTGGATTCTTTCTTTTACAGTATTGAAAAAACTTCCTGTCAGCACCTATGGTCTCACAGATATGTCAAGAGTTATTTTTTCCACTCTTATGGGCGTAATCTTTCTTCATGAAAGTTTGACTGTCAAAGGTGTTTTCAGTCTACTTTTAGTAGTAAGTGGTCTTTACATTGCCAACCGTAAAACAAATACAAACAAGGAAGGCTATCATATTCGCCAGATTTGGCTTTTGTTTTTGGCTTGCTTCTTAAACAGCCTTTCGGGCACTTTGGACAAATACATTATGTCTTCTGGTGCAATTACCAGCTCTGCTTTGCAATTTTGGTTCATGCTCATTTTGTCACTGATGTATCTTGTTTATATTATAATCAAAAAAGAAAAACTGGAATTAAAAAAAGCACTGACAAATCCTTGGATTTATGCTCTTAGTTTTTCTCTTGTACTTGGAGACCGTTTACTGTTTATAGCAAACTCCGACCCTGCAAGTAAAGTAACGATTATGACTTTACTAAAACAAAGTTCTGCTGTAATCACCATTGTACTAGGTAAAATATTGTACCATGAAAAGCACATCACCAAAAAACTTTTGTGTGCCTTAATCATTCTGCTTGGTATTGCTATCGCGATTGTATAACATAATTAAAAGCTCCTATTTCACTACCAGTTGATAATACATGTTTAGAGTACTGTGATTTCACGTATTGTATTACATCCTGTAATAATCTGGTCTTTGTCCTCTACTCCTAGAATTTCTGTATTGTTATGTATATGTCCACTAAACACGCATCGAATGAGCGAAGACTGACGAATATAATCACAAATCTGACAGGTCAATTCGTCTGGTGTTCGTTCAAATACATCTACCGGATGACAGTTCTCAAAATACTCCGACGATGCATTCAAAGAATATTTTGCAAAGCCACCAAGGTATTTGGAGTACAGTGGAATATGCATAAACAAAAGAATCGGTTTTCCCTGTGCCTCCACAGCCTTCAACTTTTCAAAAATTTCTGCGTCAATGTGATAGTCCGAGTCATCCATGCAAACAAAGTTTACGCCACCGATTTCCTGGAACGAAAAGCGAATATCGATTCCAAGACTTTTCTCCACTTCCAAAAGAGAACGATTTTTATTTGCATAGGTTTCTGGTACATCGTCATAGTGGAAACGGTTATTTGGACAATGCCAATATTCGTGATTTCCAGCAGCCATCATCATACCAGTTTCCTTGATGAATTCTCGAACAATGCGAAGATTTTCAGATGTGATAAAGTCCAACATATCGCCAGTGTTGATTAGCGGATACCCTGTTCTCTTCACATAATCTTTTACAAATTCCACGGCTTTTGGTGCATAAGAAAAATCTTTTTTTCGGTCTGCTGCGAATTTCTGTCGTTCCATACTGTCATTTTTATCGAATTCCGAAAGGTGGATGTCCGAGATATGCAGAAATATAAATGTTTTTTCAACACCAATGTGTAATGTATTTTTTATAATGTTCATAGTCAACTCCTCTTTCTTCACCTTTTATTATTTTGTAATTTACCTATTTTTTTTGCACGTTTAGGAGTTATTAAATTCATATCCTGTATTCTTCTACCAAATTCATCGTCTTGAGCTACCAATCTTAAATCTTTATCCATATCATCTAACGTATATAACATGGCATCATAAGTTCCTATTGCTACTGTATCCTATTTCTTTTCTCGCCTCTCTGATAAGCCCGAATATTTTCTGCCACTTCATCTACACAACGCTGTCTGGCTTCTTTTGTTGCCCAAGCAATATGTGGTGTGATAAACAATCTCTCACTGTCTTGAATCTGATGCAATGGATTGTTTTTTGTCATCGGTTCTACTTCTAGCACATCCAATCCTGCACCTGCAATTTCTCCCTTTTTCAATGCTTCTGCCAATGCCCGTTCTTCTACAATCGGACCACGACCAAGATTTAAAAGATATGCTGTAGACTTCATTTTTTCCAGTTCTTCTTTTCCAATTAAATGTAACGTTGCTTCATTTAATGGTGCATGAATAGAAATAATATCTGAAGTTTTTAATAATTCATCTAAAGACAAACGCATATATTCTGTATTATTATTTTTGCCAGACGTAGAATAATAGCACACTTCACAACCAAACTGATGTGCAACGGCTGCTACACCACGTCCTATTTCACCAAGTCCAATAATACCCCAACGTTTTCCAGCCAGTTCAGTAAAAATTGGGTTAAAATAGCTAAACATATCACACGTTGCATATTCGCCTGACTTCACATAACGGTCATATGTTGCCAATTTTTCGTACAAATAAAATAACATTGCAAACGTATGCTGTACTACTGACTGCGTAGAATAACTTTTTACATTGGTTACTGCAATGCCACGTTCTCTTACGTATGCAAAATCTACATTATTTGTACCAGTAGCAGTCAAACAAATTAGTTTTAACCGTTCTGCTGACATCAATGTTTCTTCATTCATCGGTACTTTGTTTGCAATGACAATATCCGCGTCCTTTATGCGTTCTTTTGTTTCTTCCACAGTAGAAAGTGGATAAACTACTACTTCACCAAGTTGCTCAAATGCAGATAAATCCACATCCGAGCCAAGTGTTTTTGCTTCTAAAAATACAAGTTTCATACGAATCCTCCTAATTTACAAATTTACGTTTCCATCCACGAATACCTAAAAAGCAAAGTATTGTACCTGCTAATGCAATTCCTATCCAAAGAGCAATAGTTATATTCCATCCTACATTCTCTGAAATTTTTGCAATACCATAAGTAGAAATCGCACTACCCACATAAGTACAAGAATTTAAAAGTCCTGAAACCATAGAAACATTTCCTGTCTTTTTAAAGAATGCTGGCAACATTCCTATTAAAATTAAGTTTACTCCATGCATACATCCTGTTAAAATTGCCATACAAAAAATACAAACGACTGCATTCTTTCCAGAAAACAACAATAATAAAATAGCTGACATCGTACCTACGAAAAAAATACTTCCTGCACAAAGCAATGGATTATTTGGTTTTTTATTATAAATCATAGAAGCAACCTTAAAACATAAAATACTAAACAAAGGAAGTATTACACCTGTTAAGATAGAAGCACCATTGCTAAATTGATATGTTTGTAGGCTAAGTGTCCAACGCCTTATCATATTTCTATGGTAGGTTTTCAAACAC
>CALASV010000007.1 GCA_937888895.1 uncultured Clostridia bacterium
ATCATAGCACGTGCAATCTTGGTTGCGTTTTCGATATCATTCGCTGCACCGCTGGTCGCAGAATCAAACTGTACCATTTCTGCTGCTCGGCCTGCCATATAGGTTGTAATTTTAGCCAACAGCTCTTCTTTGGTTTCCAGATATTTTTCTTCTTCCGGAGTCTGAAGTGTATATCCAAGTGCACCCATCGTACGTGGTACAATCGTAATCTTCTGTACTGGCTCCGTGTCCTTCTGTAGTGCAGACACCAATGCATGACCCACTTCATGATAAGCAACGATACGACGTTCCTTCTCGCTCATAACGCGGTCTTTCTTTTCTTTACCACCAACTGCAACTAATTCAAAGGCTTCAAATAAATCCGCCTGATTTACATACTTTCTACCAGCTTTTACCGCTATAATTGCAGCTTCATTAATCATATTTGCAAGGTCGGAACCTACCAGACCAGCAGTCGCAAGTGCCAGTGCATCCAAGTCTACGGTCTCATCCATCGCTACATCTTTCGAATGTACTTTGAGTGTCTCAAGACGTCCCTTTAAGTCTGGCTTATCTACGATAACACGTCTGTCAAAACGACCTGGACGAAGCAGCGCTTTATCCAATACTTCTGGGCGGTTAGTCGCTGCCAGTATCAAAATACCCTTGGATGTATCAAAACCATCCATCTCTGCCAATAACTGATTCAGTGTCTGCTCACGTTCGTCATTGCCGCCACCATATCGGCTGCTATCACGGCTCTTACCAATCGCATCAATTTCATCAATGAAAATAATACATGGTGCCATCTTCTCTGCTTCACGGAACAAATCTCTTACACGAGAAGCACCAACACCAACATACATTTCTACAAAATCAGAACCAGATAAAGAGAAAAATGGAACTTTTGCCTCTCCTGCTACTGCCTTTGCTAATAATGTTTTACCAGTTCCCGGAGGTCCAACAAGTAATGCACCCTTTGGTAATTTTGCACCAATTTGAGCATACTTTTGTGGATTATGCAAAAAGTCTACTAATTCTCGAATGGAATCTTTTGCTTCCTCTTGACCTGCTACATCTTTAAATGTTACGCCTGTTTCTTTTTCTACATAGACTTTTGCAGTACTTTTACCGACACCCATAATACCACCACCATGTTTTCCAAGAAAACGAGATAACATAAACGATAATAAGAAAAACATTAAAAACATCGAGCCTATGCTCACTAACATATCTAAAATAACCGAAGAAGCATCTTCAATCACTCTTACATAAGATACTCCTGCTGCTTCACAACGCTTTTGTAAGAAATTTCCATCTTCTAATAAACCTGTATAATAAGTTATTGTATAATTTTCATAAGGTTGTTCTTTTGGTGTAATTGTTAATTTTCCAGTATCAGCATTGATTTCTACTTTTTCAATTTCTCCATTCTCTAACAACTCTACGAACTTATCATAAGTAATTTCTTCTGTTGTACTCGCTTTAATTTGGTTCATCGCATACATCCAACCAATGAGCATAATCAACGAAGATATTAAACAAATCACTATCATACTTTTATTGGATTTGTTTTGTCGGTTATTATCACCAGAATTATTTTTGTTGCCATCTCCTCGATGATTGTTCATCGAATTACGGTTTTCTTCACTCATTACAACCCTCCATCTATGGTATAGTATTTTCAGATTTTTACTAAATATATTCTTTACCTATATTAATCATTATTTTCAAGAAAATCAATAGGTAAGTTCTAAATTTTTAGTGAACAAATGGTGATAAATTTGTCAAAGAATACATAAAAGCCCTACTCTGCTTGATATCTTCTAGGACACACCTTCATTTTAATTTATATACATAAAAAAGCCTTGACTTGTTTGTATCTTTTAGGACACGCTCTCGCTCGTAGCGAAACGTAGCAGTACTAAGCTCGAAAATACCTCGCTAAGTACTGACGTTTCTTAACGGTCCTTATCAGATACAAACAAGTACAAGGCTTTCGCTATAGACACTTTATAGCCAAAGTTGTAATATCCTTTTTTATTTTCTGTTATTGTAGATAATTTTGATATAGAATCGCTTCTTCTTCGTTTCCTTGTTGTTTCAAAAGTCGAATCGCTTGCAATAGTGCATATTCTCCACCATAGGTAATACAAACGAAACATTCTGTTTCTAGTGCTGCTTTTTTATACCAAGTGATTGCATTTGTCCATTGTTCTTTTTCCTCATAATATTGTCCGAGAAGATAACAAATTTCGGATGATATGGTTGAAAATGTTGTTAGTTCTGTTAGGCAAAGGGATAAAAAGGCTTCAAAGTTTTTTTCAAGAGTATATAATTTTGCTAATACACAAGCAGATTCTATTCTTGCTTCGTTTGATATTGTTTCGTCTTGGAAACGAGCTTCAAACCATTGTTGTGCATTTAGAAAGTCTTGTTTTGTTCCTGAAATAAACAATTCTTTCGCATACATACTATAAAGGCGATTCGAAATTGTCCCTTTTATTTGTAATTCTCTTTCTAATGCTTTGAAATCTCTAGAGGAGTGTAAACTTTGTGGTAAATGTTGAATCTCAATATCACTTTGGTACACAATCGGGTCTAATGCTACTGTTTCGTGAATTGGGTCAATCCAGCGAAATTCGCGAAGTCGTTTGAATAACTTTGGTCTTGGTTCTTTTTTATAATTGTAAACCATGTTACAATCGTCTGGATTGACATAAATCATTTCTACAATTTCAATCTCCGAAAGAAGTACCTGCTTTAATTGCAAGAACTTCTTTCGGTCGATTTCTTCTAATACTTCATCTGCATCAGCAGAATAAATGTAGTCTTTCGTTGCTTTCGAAAATGCAAAATTTCTAGCTACCGAAAAATCATTTACCCATGGAAAATCATAGATGTGATTTGTATAGTTTGATGCAATTTCTTTCGTTTTATCCGTAGAACCAGTATCTACAATAATGATTTCATCTGCAATTCCACGAAGGGAATTGAGACAACGAGAAAGAACGGCTTCTTCGTTTTTTACAATCATACAAACGCTTATAGTAACCATGTTTACTCCATACAATATAGTAAGACTACTTTTCTTAACATTCTACTTTATGACTAAACGGCAATTATTTACTATCTTTAACAAATATAAATTCACTTGTCTTTGTATTTGTAGTGTCATCATTACTTGTTACAGTTACTCGAATATAACAACCTACATCTCCATCCCCTATTTGATAAATATCTGCATTTTCTTCTGCACCTGATACTTCTTTAATAGTTTCCCATTTTAATGTATCCTCATTTTCCTCAACATCAATATCTTCACCCTTAGGATTAAAGCGTTCCCATTTATATGTTACAGAATTTTTATCTACATTAGTACTAATAACTGCTTCTAATGTATCTCCTACCTTTTTAGAAGAAGATGATGAAAATCCTACATAGGTAATTCGGTCATAACGAATTTCATCAGAAATCAAGTAAGTAGATGGTAATTTTCCATTTTCACCAGCAATACGGTAAAGTAAATAAGAGCCTTCTTCTACTTTCTTATTTGCTAATTTTAACATTCTGCCCGGTTTTACACTCGTCCATTTTAACTTAGATACATCAATATTTTCCAATTTTCCTTCTTTTTCATATTGTGCATATTCTTCTGGTGTTAAAATAGCAACCTGATACTTTACACCTTCTGGATAAGTAGTCGCATAATCTTTATTTTGATTAGAAACATTTTCACATACAACACCACCAGTTCCTGTTTTGGAATCAGCTTGATAAATGTTTAAATCTGCTTCTTTGGCAACAGATAAGCCATCTTCTGCAAGTGGAATTATTACTTCTTCAATCAAAGAAGCTGCTTTCTTTTGTGTGCCTGCTTCTCTTACATATACGATAACATTTCCATCTTCATCAAAATCAAAATCTTTACCTGTATTTTGTAATACTGCCTTTGTCATCTCCGTATTTGCATTAATACCTAATACTTCTTGAATTAATAAACCAGTAATTCTTTTGTTTGTATAAATAGGGCTAATTGCATCTTCTCTTGTTGCTTCATCTACTAAATAATCTTCTGTACCTAACTTTTTACTATAAGTTGGAATTAAAATCCAATTTTCTTTATCAACAGAAAATTCTTCTCCATTTCTTACATCTACTGTCATAATATCAGGAGTTACTAAAACTTCTGGGGAATCTGCTAATTTAGCAACAGTTACTTTTGCAACTGTACTTGCTCTTGTACCACTATCTGATAAAACAGAAGCATTATCAATACTCGTTTCCATTACGCCTTGTTCATTATGTGCTTTAATACGAAACTCTAACTTAATACCACGAATATTCATTTCTTTTAAGTCAAGTTCATCAAACTCTCTCCAAGCACCATCACTACCTTTACGCCATTGAATATTATCTAAATCAAAGTAATAATTATCTCTCTTATTTTCTTCTACTGTAAAAATAAAATATCCTGTATCTTCAGAAAAGTTTGGATATCTTTTATAAGTGTCTTTCCATGCTTGTGCTTCTGTAATATCTGTTTCTAATAATGTTCCGACAAACTTTACACCAAAATCTTCTTGCCATGTTAAATTGATACTTACTACATCAGTTTGCTCATCGCCTTGCAAATAAATACGTACTGTTTTGTCTTCATTTACCCAAGAAATGTCAAATACAGCTTTCCCATCTCGTACTTCACAGAAATCCCATCGAGATAAATCGGTATGATAATTATCTGTATAATAAATCACTTCATCTTCTTCTGTATGTACTGTCATTGTTTCATAAACATAATCAATGACTACATCTTCTTCTGCAATTGCAGATGCATCTGCTGTAATGTGCATTGTTCCAACTAAAGCTAATGCAAGTAATGATGTAAAAATCCCTATCTTTCCTTGTTTTTTCATAATCTCAACTCCATTCTCAACTATTCTCTTATTTTTCTTTGTCAAAAAAGTAAGATGTCCCCGTCTGCATTTTAATCATATTTTTATAATACTTATCTGCTGTCTTTTTGCCTACTTTAAATTGACGAATCCCTTGTTTCTTCTCTTGTAACCGTTGTTGCAATAAACCTTTATTTTTTTCCTCTAATACAGAAATTTTTATACCTAAATCCGTTATGTTTGTAATTAAACTCTGCATTTGAAGAATCTGTTCTTTGTATTGTTCTTTGTTATCTTTTAAAACTTCACTTACTCGATTATAGATAGATTGAAACCCTTGGTCAATTTCTTCCATTCTTTTTAAATACTCATCCTTTTCTTCTACTAATTTAAAGAAAGCCGTTTCATCAAACTTACTATCTTTTAATAAATTATGTTGTTCTATTGTAGAATGGAACAGTTTACTTAAATATGTTTCTTTTTTCGTTAGTACATCTACCATCATTCGGATATAAGTAGTTCCTTGGGAATTTTCCATACAATAATCCTTTCTTATACAAACAGGCTGTCACAAACTTTTGCAACAGCCTATCATTTTCCAAGCAGATTGCACTCTACTTTTGTAGTTATTTTTATGTATTACCCAACATACACTTTATTCTGCTTCATTACTTCTTTCCACAAATCTCTCATTCCACGAATCTGCTCTAATGCTAAACTTAACTGCTCTGGGTCTTTTTTAATATTAGACTGTACTAATAAAGAGTTAATATACTCATAAATCACATCAAAATCCTTTGCTGTTGGATATTTGAAGTCCAAAGTAGAACGCAATTCTGTAATAATATTTTGAACTTTAATAATATTGTTACTTACTTTTTCATAATCCTTTTGTTCAAAGCCCAAATCTGCAATATTACAAAACTTAATTGCACCATCATATAACATTAATGTCAATTCTGCTGGAGACGCTGTGTTAACCTTTGTTCCCTTGTAAAGTGATGCTGCATTATAAACCGCCATGTCGATTTCCTCCTAAACAAATCTTACCTATTATATTACTGTCCTGTTCCTAATAAAGAAGCTAATGAATTAGACTGATTTTGTAAAACACTCATTGCTTTTTCCATTGCAGTAAACTGTTTATAATATCTATCTTCTAATTCTTTAATTCTATCTTGTAAAATATCTAAATCATCTTCATAATCTTTTAATAAAGTATTATATTGTTTATCATTATAGAATGTTAATGCACTACTAATTTCTGTCTTCGCACATTTTTCTGTCATTGTGGAATACAAATTGCCAAAAACATGTGTTAAAGTTTCCATTACTTTATCTGGGTCATCTTCTAAGGCAGCTTTCAAACGGTCTTCATAAGTCGCATAAGTGGCATCCTCTTCATCCCCATAAATATGTAATTTACCCTTTTCGGTATAATGACCCGTTACAATACCATAAGAAGATAACGAATATGTCTTTCCATCTTCATCCGTATAAGAAGTGGAAAGAGCATTTCTCATACTAGATAATAACGTACCAAGTGTATTATCTCTACGAAGTAATGAATCTTTAATCTTCTTTTCCCAGTTCTCAATATCCGTTTCTGACATTGCTTCTTTCTGCTCATCGGTCAATGGGTCATAACCCCTGGAAGAATCAGCATTGTATAATGTATTCATTTCCTCAATTAACTTGTTATACTCGGTTAATGCTTCCTTTACTAACTTATAAGTAGAATCAACGTCCTTGCCAACAGTGATTTGAACTGTTTCAAATGTACCTGGAATATCTTTACTCTCTGTAGTTCCAGAAAGGTTTAATGTAAGACCATTGACTGTAAAGCTGTTAGATGTTTCTGTCATTGTAGCACCATCTAAAACAAACTCTGCATTAGAAGCTTCTACTACAACCATTCCTGTACCATCAGGAGCTTGCTCAACTTTGTTTCCATCAATATTGCTAATCCCCATTGTATTCATAAATTCGTCATATTCTTTTACTTCCAAGCCATTGACAGCATCTGCTAAAGCATTTTCTATATTCGCTTTTATACCATTGATAGCAGTTTGATAAGCATCTTTGTTAGCTTCTGATAAAATATCTTTTTTAATTTCAGCTACCTGCTCATTATAATAGTCTTTTTCTTTTGCTATAATAACATCTCTCATTTCTTTTCGAATCAAACCATTATAATGACCATCTGTTCCTCTTTCTTCCTCATATGCATCTTCATATATAGAACCTATTGTTCCATCTGCTGTTGAATAATTCCATGTATTTATAACAGCATTTGCATTATCTAACTGTTCTGGAGTTATCTTTGATTTTTCCTCATCTGTCCCATTATTAGAAGTTTCAATTAAGCTTTTCGCTTCCTCATACTTTGCAAATGTAAGGTCTTTAACAGCAATATACTTCTTACCATCTGTCTTAGCTTGTTCATTAATTGCTTTCTGTAATTCTTCAAGATTACCTAATTGCTCTTTTGCAACTGTCTCAGCAATACTTTTTAACTTCGCCTCAACATTATTTTTTGCTTCTGTTTTTATATCTGCACGTACATATTCAGAATCACCATATTGTATTTTTGCATTTCCTGATCTAACTAAATTCAGTACATTCTCTAATTCTTGCTTAGTTGCTTCTTCGTCAGCGTATGTTTTTTCTGCCATCGTTTTTACTGTTTCAATGGCAGCTTTTACTTCTTTATATGCTTTCGTAGATGACACATATTCATCATCTGCACTATGGTTCAATACTTCAGAAATTACTTCTGCATTTTCACGAAGTGTTGCAATTGCATCTTCATATTTCTCTTTATCTGTAGAAGATAAAAAGGAAGTGTCTACCATACCTTTTATAGTTTCTAATTTAGTGAATACATCACCAGTACCAGTACTATTATAAGTATACGTATTAGCTTCAATCGAAAACTTATTTTCTGAACCACTATCTGAAGAACTAATAAAGAATCTTTGCTGATTTGTATCAAAACTTGCAGTCAAACCTGCTTCTTTACAAGCACTTAAAAAATCATCAATTGTTGTTTTATCTGTTACTTCTAACTTAACGATTTCTTCTTTATCAGAATCCATCTGACCTGTAATCGTAAAAATAGTACCCTTTTCTACTCCAAGACTATCAACTAATTTCGTATTTTTATTATAATCTGCTTTTTCATTTGTTAAACTACCATTTTCATCCTTCTTTTTTAACTGTCCACCTGTTACATACTGGGAACTTGCTAACTTCTTTACTTGTAACGAGTGTGTTCCTACTGCTGCCCCTGAGCCTGCTGTCGCTTTTACGATACTTTCATTCGAACTAGAAGCACTTCTTGTCATATACGAAGTTTGCAAACGAAGTTTCGATGCATACTTTGTATAAAAAGAATATATCTTTGTATTTAATCCAGACCATGCTTCTTTCGTCCATTTATTTAAGGTAATTTTATTTTCTACTTTGGTTGCTTTTGCCTGCTGTCCTGATACCATTGCCTTAACGATAGAATCAGTATCCAAGCCAGAAATCATACCAGATAATCCTACTCCCATAATTGCCTCTCTTTCTGCAAAACTTTATGATTAACGTCTTTCGTCTACCATAAGTCCTGCTAATTCCCAAATTTTTGATAACATATCCAATGTTTCTTCTGGTGGAATCTCACGAATTGTTTCTTCTGTTTTTTGGTCAATTACTTTAATCGAAATTCTCTTTGTTTCTTCATGATAAGAAAATTCGCAACGTGTCTTTGTTGGCTCAATTTTCTTATTCACTTTATCAATCGCATCTTTCATTTTACTTGTTGCGTTTTCTTTTTCATTCTCTGCTGCCATTCCCTTCTCTTCTACTGGAACATTCGCAGAAGTACCTGCCTTTTTTGCATACTCATCTACTTCTTTTGCCTTTGGTTGTGGCTGTGCTTGTACTTGTGGCTGTGGCTGTGAAACCTTAATTTCTCTGTTCACATTTTGTCTCATCATATCTGTATATGCTTTACTACTACTACCTGTTGCTCCAATTCCCTCTATTGCCATAATATTCACCTTGCCTTTCATAAACTTTTCAATATCAATAAGCAAACTTTCCCCTTTTACGAGAATTATCTCTTATCTGATATATCGACTTCTTCTCCTCATTTCTTTATACTTTACAAAATAAAATCCTTACCTTATCTTATATTTCAAACTATATAAAATA
>CALASV010000008.1 GCA_937888895.1 uncultured Clostridia bacterium
CCATTGGTACAAAAGTGACTTACCTAAAGCGTATTTCCATGGGACCATTGGTATTAGGTGATTTGCAGCCTGGTGAAGTGAGGATTTTAACAGACAGTGAGCTTGAAGCATTAAGAAACAGATAAATGAATGGAGAATATAAATGATAGAACATATTCAGGCTGTGATATTTGATATTGATGGAACCTTGGTAGATTCCATGGGTGTCTGGTATGACATTGATGTGGAATATTTTAAATTACTGGAAATTCCAATGCCTCCAACAATTCAGAAAGACATTGAGGGCATGAGTTTTACGGAAACAGCCATTTATTTTAAAGAAACCTTTGATATTCGAGAAAAAACCATTGATGATATCAAATTTGACTGGGTTTGTATGGCTCGGGATAAATATTTGAATGAGATTAAAGCAAAGCCAGGTGCAAAGGAATTTATAAAATTCCTGAAAGAAAAAGGTATTAAAACCGGATGTGCTACAAGCAATGACAGAAATCTTGCTTTGGCAGCATTACAGCCTCACGGATGGCTGAATAAGATGGAGTCTGTGCGTACTTCTTGTGAAGTCAATGCAGGAAAACCAGCACCGGATATTTATCTGAAAGTGGCAGAAGATTTAGGGGTGAAACCTGAAAACTGTCTGGTATTTGAAGATATTCCAAATGGCATGCGTGCCGGAAAAGCAGCAGGAATGACAGTCATTGGGGTAGAAGACGAGAATGCAAAGAAATATAAAGAAGAAATAGATGAAATCTGTGATTATTTTATCACGGATTATTACGATATGTTAGAAGGGAAAATTGAGGTCGAATATGAGCTTTCTTCCGGTAAGTAGAAAAGAAGTTAAGGGACAAGTTGATTTTGTATATGTCATTGGAGATGCGTATGTTGACCATCCTTCTTTTGGTCATGCCATCATCAGCCGTGTGTTGGAAAGCCATGGATATTCTGTTGGAATTATATCCCAGCCGGATTTTCGAAACAGTGAAAGTATTACGGAATTTGGTGAACCAAGACTTGCGTTCCTTGTTTCCGGTGGAAATATGGACTCTATGGTAAATCATTATTCGGTTACAAAGAAGCACCGTAAAACCGATGCCTATACACCGGGTGGTGAAATGGGAAAACGTCCTGACAGAGCTGTTATTGTATATGGAAATCTGATTCGACAGCAGTATAAGAAAACACCGATCATCATTGGTGGAATTGAAGCGTCTCTTCGTCGACTGGCGCATTATGATTACTGGTCTGATAAGATGAAACGCTCGATTTTACTGGATTCCGGGGCAAATCTGATTTCCTACGGAATGGGAGAGCGTTCCATTGTGGAAATTGCGGATGCATTAAATATTTCTCGCGTTACTGTTTGGAAAGTATTTAGTCATCGAGACGGTGTTTCTAAGGAGTTACAACACAAAATTATATCCAAGGCATTAGAAATGAATTACAATGTTCCTAATGATTTACTAACCGAATTTAGTTCCCAATCAAAAAAAGAACAGTATACAATTTCGGTTACTGTTTCTAGACCAGAAACTTCTATTTTTTGGATGAGCATTATCCATAAAATTGCAAAAGAAGCAAGTAATTATAATATCAATTTAATGTATATTTATCTTCCCGCAGAAGCAAAAGAAGATTATATGCTCCCTGCTGCCTTAACGAATGGCACAGTACAAGGAATGATTGTATTAAATGTATACAATGAAATCTTAATTCGAAAACTTAGTAAACTTTCTATGCCAAAAATTTTTATGGATACTGCAACACAAATATCATTTAGAGAACTCCATGGAGATTTACTCTTGATTGAAGGGAAATCCTGCATTATGGAAATTGTGAAAAAACTGATTCAGCATGGAAAAAGTCAGATTGGATTTATTGGTGATATCAATTATGCACAGACGAATTTTGAACGTTACCAAGGATTTTTATATGCCCTAGAAACACACAATCTTCCCTTACAGTCACAATATTGTCTTACAACATCCATTGGCATAGATGCTTATGAAGAAAGTATTTGCACTTTCCTTGACAAATTAGAAAAACTCCCAGAAGCCTTTATTTGTGTCAGTGATTATGTTGCCAGTATTCTTAGTAGTGCATTAGAAGAACGTGGATACCGTATTCCAGAAGATATTGCTATTTCTGGTTTTGATGGTAGTTCTGAAATTCCAGGTGCTTCTTTTCTCACTACAGTACAAGTACATAATACAGAATTAGGTAGCCGATTAATACGACAACTGATGTACCGAATGGAACATCCAAAAGCTTGTTATGAAATCTGTTATTTATGTTCTGATGTTATATTTAGACGCTCTACCGAGTATTAAGCCTTTTATAAAAAATCCGTACCTGCTTTCTAATGAGCAAGTACGGATTTTTTAACTAATTATATCGAATATAAATCTACTTCGTATTCTACAGAAAATTGATAATTATAGTCACCACGTTCTTTCGTTGTCTTCTTGATAGTTTCTTCATTACGTTCTACAAGAATTGTCTTTTCTCCTGTTGGTGTAATAATATGAATCTTTCTATCTAAATCTAACATATCATCATTTAAAAGAACTGTAAACTTACTTACTGTAGTATTTGCATTTACAATAATGCTATTATCCTTCTTATCTAAATCAACTACAAGGAAGCCTTCTGTCACATCTTTTGGTGCTTTTACCCAATAAAAACTTTCTACATCACGTAAAGGTGCACGATTTGTTAAATCCCATACAATACGCTCTGGAATAGGATTTCTTGTAAACTGCTGTAAGAAACGAACAGCATTTGTATCTGTTACTCTTTCTGACATTGTTTCATCTTCTAACCAAGCATAGTTGTTCGCAAGTACTCTCTGGTCTTCTGTTGGATGATTATCAAAGAAATTATGACCTTTATCTAAATGAACGAATGCATTATGAACATATCCACCATATTTCTTTTCCATTTCGTCCATCTTCTTCTGATATTCTACTGTTACTTTATGTCTATCAAATGCCTTATCATTGATACCAACCTGTAACTGAATTGGTGTATTTCTTAAATTCCATACACTTGTACCATTGTGATGACCAGCAGACATGTGAGTTGCAGCAAGTCTATCAGCCATTCTTGGAGAAACGATATACACACCGTCACCACCAGCAGAGAATCCTAAGAAATATACTTTATTTGGGTCTACATTGTAAAATACAATCATGTTTTCTACTAATCTATCATATAATGGGAAAGATTCTGGATTGCCATGCGTATCCCAAGTATCACGAACACCTCTAGGATTTACATAAACACCACTCTTTACGCTTTCTGCATAATAAATGCCCATATGTTCCCACTGACGATTGTTCATATCTGGTGTTTCCCCATAACCACCACCATGCATTGCAACAAATAATGGATAACCATTTTCGCCTGGTTCACCAATTACTTTTAAACCATAACGCATAGTCACTTCGCCATACTTCATTTCTTGCTTTTCTACTTCTTCTTTACGCACTGGGTCATTCTTTACTTCTGCTACATAATTATCCCATGCTTCTTGTCTTGCTACTTTCCAATCTGAAACATTCATTTTCTGTACCATTCCTCTCCATATTATCAAGTAATTATTTGCTACTGCATATTACTATCATAATGGTCAGATGATGCATTAACACCATCTGACCTAAATCATACAAATTTTATTAGCCACGAATTAAACGTGCAAATACATCTACACAACCAACATTGTATCCACTACAGCAATATAAGCTTTCCTTTGCTCCATTTGTTACGCATACATAAGGTAAATTCTTCGTTGTTACACCAATATTCTTTTCCAATTCAGGAAGTACTGTATTGAAATCTGCATACCAAATCTTCATATCTGGATAAATTCCTCTTACTTTTACTAAAGTAGGGTCTTCTAATCCATCTTTATTCTTTAAGATAAGGTTCATAGTACAAGCTGGGAAGCCAGACATATTGCTCATTTCTAATAATTCATTAAATACGTGTTCTGTTGGCTCTTTACCAGGGTCAGCAAAGAATAATAAACCTCTATCTGTACCACAAATGTCATCACTTGCTACTTCTATGCCATTTTCATCAGCTACTACAAATGTAGGAATTGGCTTTCTATCCATGAAATCTTCTGGCTTTAATTCGTCACAATTTAATTCAAATTCTTTTATTTCACCCTTATTGATAGTTACAATAAGCTGTTTTCCTACAATATTACCACTAGACATACGGTCACAAGTAAGTACACGATATTCACCTACAGAAAGTTCTAATTCAAGTACATCACCATTAAATTCTACGCCCCAAGCATGAATTGTTTCATAATGACCATCTGCCTGTCTCTTACCAACAGTAAACTGCTGATAGTAACCTGGTTTCTTCGCACCTTTTGCTACAAGTTTTAATGTACCCTTATCTTCAAATTCAGCACGTACATAATGGAATGCTCTATCTTTGTAATACTGAGGTTCACCATACATTCTATCCATTCTTGCAGGAATACCAAATGTACGAAGAACAGATACGAATAAAATTGCCTGAGATTCCGGTGTAGCAGAACCAATCTTTAATACAGCTTCTGGTACTGTAAAGATTGTTGTATATTCTTTTTCTGGATAATATGTGATATTTTCTGTAATCCAGTTCCAAACACTCATAGGATTTGCCTTAATTTCATCTGCCATAAAAGCAAATCTTTCTTTTAATACTTTTCTATATGGAGTAGATAATTCAATAAATACACCCTGAGCTAATACGAATGGAACAAAAATATCTTCTGCATAATCATTACGATATTCAAATGCAGAAAGTGCATCTTCAAGTACAGAAACAGTAATATCTCTACAATCCTTTAATGCAATTCTACTAAGTAACATATCTTTTTCCTTAGCACCGATACCTTCGTATTCTGTATCTAAGAATTTTCTAATTTCTGCAAAGTTACCTTTGGATTCATTTAATACATGAGTAATGCTCTTATAATCTTTCCATTGTTCTACATAAGCCTTATCATAATAGCTTTCCTGTCTTCCATTACGGATAACATCGCCTTTTTCATTCTTTGCAAGCTGATAAGCTTCCTGTTCTTCTGTTAACTCTACGGAAGAAATAACAGCAGATTCTGGTGCATTGATATGATATGCTACCCATTCATCCTGTGGAAGTTCTTCTACACCATCCATAACAAATTCAATTTCTTTCGTTGTACGTAAATCAGCAAAAATTGTCTTTGTCTTTCCTTCGTATAATACTTGAACTTGAACATCACCAAGACCCATTAAAATATTACAGCAACCATTGTCATCTGTCTTTAATGTTGCAATAGGGAACATTTCCGCAGAGTTTACAATTTCTAAACGTACTTTTGCATTCGCAATTGGTGTACCGTCTGGTTTCTTTACTTTAATGTAAAGTCTAGTCGTATGAGCATAACGCTCACTTTCATTTAAAAGAACTGCACAACCATCTTGGTCTGTTACTTCCTGTGTTGTAGCATCTACAGAATCAAATAATCTAGTATGTAATACCAATGCTCTAGAAGCTGCATAAGGGAACCAACCATTATTTAATACTGGCTTTGGTTCACAAGCACCTGTATACTTCCATTCATTATCACACCAAATTTCTACCCAAGCATGATTGTCATCACTATGACTCCAACGAGGAGCATATACCTGTCTTGCTGGAATACCAACACTACGAAGAATTGTTGTTAAGAATGTAGATTCTTCCCCACAACGACCAAAACCACCACGATATACAGTCATTGGAGATGCAGTACGAGCAGAAGTTGCACGATACGTAGCCTGTTCATAACACCAGTTATTTGCTTCTAATACTGCCTCTGCACGAGTTTTACAATCTTTTACTCTATCAAATACCATATCATAGAAGAATCTTCTACAATCTGTAATATCTTCCGAATTGATACGATGTGCCACTACATACTGAAGAAAATATTCTTCTGATACACCCTCTAAAAATGGAGAAGTTTCTAATAAAAATGCACCATGCTTTGCATAACTACTTAATACTTCAAAACTATACGCACCAACATCACTTAAAGGCATATTGCCATATAAATACTTTGCTAAAAGCTGTTCTGTGCCTTCAAGACCGTTTACTTTTTCTACAACTTCTTCTTTGCACTCACCAAAAAGTGTCACTGCCTTTTCATAAGCACTATTGATTTTTGCAATCATTTTATCTGAAAACTGAATCATTGTTCTAAATGCTCCTTTTCTATAATAAAGGGCAAAGGCAGGTCAAACCTCCCTCTGCCCTTCTTTGTTTTTATTATTTTACATGAATACGGAATACCTGTGCAATAGGATTCTTTTCTATCTGTTCTGGAAGTACAAAACGATATCCACCGTCTACCTTTTCAAAGGAAACTTCCCCTTCTACGTTAATCTGTTCTACTGCAACGATTTCACGTTCTAATGGAATGAATAATTCTGTTTCTGCTGTTTCGTCTTCTGATTTATACATACGGAACGCATATACTAAGTTTTCTTTTTCCTTCTGAGTAAATCCGATACCATCTTTCTTATATGGTGCACATACACGAGTACCATAAATACCTTCACCATAAGTACGCATCCATTCACCGATACCCTTCATAGAACGAAGTGCACCTTCTGGTAAACGACCATCTGGCTGTGGTCCTACGTTCAATGCTAAGTTACCACCCTTAACTACGATATCCATTAAAAGACAAGCGATTTCTCTAGGTGTCTTATAAACATCTTCGTATTTGAAGGAGAACGATGTACCCATTGTAATACAGCTTTCCCATGGAATACCAAGAGGTTCATCTGGAACACATTGTTCTGGAGTTACATAGTTTTCGTAAGGTCCACCAATTGTTCTATCTGCACTTAAAATCCAAGGCTGATATTTTCTAATTTCATCAATCATTTCGCCAAGACGAATATCCTGATTTGCTTCTTTACATACCCAACCAGCATCGAACCAAAGAACATCAATCTTACCATAGTTCTGTGTTAATTCTTTTACTTGATTTTGTGTGAAAGTAACAAATTCTTCCCACTTTTCTGGATTTTCCTTTGGATTGTAAGAAGGACCTCTCCATGTAAAGTTACCTCTTGCATCATCCTTTGTCCAGTAACATGGAATATGCCAGTCTGCTTTAGAGAAATATGCTGCAATTCCTAAGCCTTTTCTACGCATTGCCTCAAACAAGTGAGCACATATATCTGCATATTTATGCTTAGAAAATGGACAATCTGGATGTGTAATACGATAATCGGAATATTTTGTATCCCACATACAGAAACCATCATGATGTTTTGTTGTAAATACACAATAACGGAACCCAGCATCTGCTGCCGCTGCTGCCCATTTTTCAGGTTCAAAACGAATTGGATTAAATGTCTTATTTAAATCAAAATACTGCTGTTTAAATGTTTCACCATCTACATTCCAGTCTACACCATCTCTAGACCAGTCTGCATCTTGGTCACTCAATGCCCAAGATTCTACAAGACCGATTTGGGAATACATACCCCAATGCATCATCAAAGCAAATTTTTGGTCTTGGAACCATTCTAACTGACGTAATACTGCAGGTTCTGTAGGTTTTACATAACGGTCTGCACGACTATAATTATGTACACCATCTACTACTTCTTCGGTATCCTGCTGTTCTTCTACTACTTCTTCTACCTGATTTTCTAACTTTTCATTCATTTCGTCCATCGGTATCAACTCCATTCTTTTTTTAGGTTACATAATTATATCTAATCTTCCTTCTGTAATTCAGAATAAAGAGTCGAAAGTAACACACCTGTTTGGTCACACTTATGCTCCCAGTAGAACAAACCACCGAAATCTTCGCGTTTTACATATTTTGCTTTTTCTGCTACTGACTCTTCATCATCATAAGAAAGGAAGGTAGAACCATTAAATAAATAAGGTGCTTTAGCTTCATCGTCCCAATAACGCACGAATCCATTCTTATTAATATAATCTGCTACCAAAATACTATAATCTGGTCCATAGCCACCACCATTTTTACAAATTTGTAGTAAGCCATGATTTCTGTCTTGTAATCCATCCCATCTACGAGAATAGAATGCAACACCCATCAAAAGTTTTTCTTTTTCTACACCAGCATCATGGAATAAACGTAATGCTTGGTCACAACTATTACGGAATACATCCCCAATATTAGAATACAATGCAGTATGATGTCCTGCTAATGCATGGAAACCACACTTTAAATCATACGTCATAACGCAAATGTAATCCAAATAATTCATCAATTCTTTTATTTCTACACAGTTTACATAGTAAACATCTGCTCCAGCAGCAATTGTTAATAACTTACGTTCTCCCGGAAGCTTTGATAAAGCTTCTCTAATTTCTTTACAAAGTAATGTAAATAATGGCTTATCCCTCATATCAGTATCACAACCATTAGAAGGTACACAAGGATACTCCCAGTCTAAATCTACACCATCTAAACCTGTCTGTGCTACTAATTCTGCCATAGAATTTGCTACTTTTTTTCTTAAAGCTTCATCTCTACAACAGGTAGAGAAGGCATCTGCCTCCCCTCCTGCCTGTACAAACGATAATAAGACTTTAATATTTGGATTCCACTGTTTAAACTGTGGTATCATTTTTACCTGTGGATGGTTTGCACCCTCTACGGTACCATCACGATGTAATACACCAAATGCAATATTGATGTGTGTTAATTTCTTTACATCGCTTTCAGTCATAGGTCCCTGACTACCTAAATAAGCTAACAGTTTTTTCTGTCCCATAAACTTGTCTATTATCTGATACGGAATGTCTTAATTTCAAAAGGCTTAATGCGGAATGTAAATTCATTTCCGTTTGCAGATACTGCTCCTTCCACTTTTTCTTCCATAAGATTTGTTTCTACTACTTCTGTAATATTAAACGCTGTCTTTACTGTTACATCTGTAGTCTTGTTTTCTACTTCATACAAACGAACAATAATACCATCGCCATCTTCTGCACGCTTAATTGTTTCAAGAATAACATTCTTATTATCCTGACTCATAAAGGAGAAGCTATCCTGTTCTGGA
>CALASV010000009.1 GCA_937888895.1 uncultured Clostridia bacterium
CAAAAGAAGCGTATGATTCCTTGCAGGGTAGTGTAGAGGCAGCAGCAAAGCGTGGCTATGTAGATGCAATTATTTCTGCTGATAGTTTAAGACAACATCTTTCCTATGCATTTGGAATGTTATATTCTAAGAGAGATACAATGCCTGTAAAAAAACATGGTACTATCTAGGAGGTAGCAGATGAATTTTTGTAGTTTGTTAAGTGGTGGTATTGCTGGTTGGTGGGCAAGTATTGAAGATGCAATGGCAGATGCGACAATTAATACGATTATTGGTATCTCAGTTGTATTTCTTTCTCTTTTATTTATTAGCTATGTGATTTCGTTGTTTAAATATGTGAATGCATGGGAACAAAAAAGAGCAAGTAAGAATACCCCAGTGGCTGTGGCAGAACCTGAGCCAGAACCAATCATAGAAGAAGAACCAGAAGAAGTAGATGATTTAGAGCTGATTGCTGTAATTACAGCAGCCATTCATGCTTATGAAGAAGCTCAGGGAAATGAAAATATCGTAGAAGGCGATTTAGTGGTGCGTTCCATTAGAAAGCGTAACAATAAATGGAAGAATGCATAATATTTAGGAGGATTTTAAAATGAAAACTTATACAATTACTGTAAATGGTAATGTTTATGATGTAACAGTAGAAGAAGGAAGTGGTGTAGCAGCAGCTCCAGTAGCAACACCAAAGGCAGCTCCAGCTCCTGCAAAGAAGGCAGCTCCAAAGGCAGCAGCACCTGCTGGTGCACAGGGTGGAGTTAAAGTAAATGCTCCAATGCCAGGTAAGATTCTTGGTGTTAAGGCAAGTGCAGGACAAGCAGTAAAGAAGGGTCAAGTACTTCTTATTTTAGAAGCAATGAAGATGGAAAATGAAATTGTAGCACCACAAGATGGTACTGTTGCAAGTATCAATGTATCTGTTGGTGAACAAGTAGAAGCAGGAGCAGTTATTGCTACATTAAACTAGTCAGGAGGAGAACTTAAATGAACATTCTCGAAATACTGCAAAATCTTGCAGGTCAGACTGGTTTTGCCAATCTTACTTGGGGAAACTATTTGATGATTGCAGTAGCATTATTTTTCTTATATTTGGCCATCGCTCGTGGGTATGAGCCACTCCTGTTAGTTCCAATTTCATTTGGTATGTTATTGGTTAACATGTATCCTCCAATTATGGAAGAAGGTGGATTGTTACATTATTTCTTCTTATTGGATGAGTGGGCAATTCTTCCTTCTTTAATTTTTATGGGTGTTGGTGCAATGACAGACTTTGGTCCGTTGATTGCAAATCCAAAGAGCTTCTTGCTTGGTGCAGCAGCTCAGATTGGTATTTTTGCCGCTTATTTCTTTGCTATTATGCTTGGATTTAATGGAAAGGCAGCAGCAGCGATTTCTATTATTGGTGGTGCCGATGGTCCTACTTCTATTTTCCTGGCAGCAAAGCTTGGTCAGACTGATTTGATGGGACCTATTGCCGTAGCAGCATATACGTATATGTCGTTAGTTCCAATTATTCAGCCTCCAATTATGAAACTTTTAACAACAGAGGAAGAAAGAAAAATCAAAATGGAACAGCTTCGTCCTGTTTCTAAGTTAGAAAAGATTTTATTCCCTATTGTTGTAACAGTCGTAGTAGTTTTAATTTTACCAGATACAGCTCCACTTCTTGGTATGTTAATGCTTGGTAACTTATTTAGAGAGTCTGGTGTAGTAAAACAGTTAGCAGACCATGCATCTAATTCTTTAATGTATATTGTAGTTATTTTACTTGGTACATCCGTAGGTGCAACAACAAGTGCAGAAGCCTTTTTAAATATGGCTACACTTAAAATTGTTGCACTTGGTTTAATTGCGTTTGCGATTGGTACAGCAGCAGGTGTTTTATTTGGTAAACTTATGTGTAAGATGACAGGTGGTAAAATTAATCCACTCATTGGTTCTGCTGGTGTATCAGCAGTTCCTATGGCAGCGAGAGTATCTCAAAAGGTTGGTGCAGAAGCAGATCCTACAAACTTCCTTTTGATGCACGCAATGGGGCCTAACGTAGCTGGTGTAATTGGTACAG
>CALASV010000010.1 GCA_937888895.1 uncultured Clostridia bacterium
GATGGGACACATGATTCTCCAATGTATGTTGAAGATGGTTATCCACTTGTGACATCAAAAAATATTATTGATGGTAAATTAGATTTAAGTGTAGTTAATTATATTACAGAAGATGATTATAATAAGATTAATGAACGTTCAAAGGTAGATGTAGGCAATATTATTATGCCAATGATAGGAACAATTGGGAATCCATATTTAGTTGAACAATATACAGATTTTGCAATAAAAAATGTTGCTCTTATTAAGTTTAATACTGGAAAAGTGAGTAATAAATATATTTGGTATTTTTTACAAAGTGAAACATTTAAAAGATATGTTGCATCAAAAAATAAAGGTGGAACACAGAAGTTTTTAGCACTTGGAGATATAAGAAATTTGGAGATTCCTAAGCCGTCTAATACAGAACAAGAAAGAATAGTTGGAGAATTAGATAAGATTAGAAAAATAATAGAATTAAGAAAAAAGGAATTAAATTTATTAAATGATTTTATCAAAGCACGATTTGTCGAACTGTTTGGTGACCCAGAACACAACGAAAAAGGCTTGCCCACCTCACCAATGACAGAACTCTGTGAGATAATTGACGGAGACAGAGGTAAGAATTATCCTAAACAGGAAGAGTTCTCGGAAGAAGGTTTTTGTTTATTCCTTAATGCCAAAAATGTTACATCTAACGGATTTTCCTTTGAGAACTGTATGTATATTACTGAGGAAAAAGATAAAATCCTCCGCAACGGAAAGTTGAACCGTGGAGATGTTGTTTTGACAACTCGTGGAACCCTTGGTAATTTGGCTTTTTATGACGAATCTGTTCCATATGAGCATATGCGAATCAATTCTGGTATGGTTATTCTTAGAATGAAGCGTGGTCGTATTACAGAGAGATTCTTCATTGAACAGTTCAAAATGCAGTTGGCATCTATAAAAGAGAGGATTGCAAGTGGTTCTGCACAGCCGCAGTTGCCAATTTCAACGATGAATAAGATTGTGATGTTGGTGCCTGATGTTGAACTGCAAAACCAATTTGCAGCCGTCGTCGAACAGACCGACAAATCAAAAGTTGCAGTTCAGAAAGCATTGAATGAAATACAGTTATTATTTGATAGCTTAATGCAGAAATATTTTGGTTAATGGAAAGAGGATTTTGTATGAATGGAACTGGAATAAGTGAAGAAGTTATAAAAGAAATAACTTCATTAGCGAAAAAATATGGTATTACAAAAGTGATTTTATTTGGTTCAAGGGCAAGAGGGGATTATCATAGGGCTAGTGATATTGATTTAGCTGTATATGGTGGGGATGTTACTAGTTTTTCTTTAGATGTAGAAGAATATACATCCACATTATTGACTTATGATGTGATAGATATGAATAAAAATCATCAAGTAGGTTTTTTGGAATCTATTAAAAAAGAAGGGAAAATTCTTTATGAAAAAATTTGATAATTATAAATCTAATTTAGCAATATTGTCCCAAGCACATAATGAGGACTTGGAAAATGAATTTATTATCAGTGGAATTATTGATAAATTTTTTATTCAGTTTGAATTGGCATGGAAAGTATTAAAAGAATTATTGCGTTATGAAGGGAATAGTATTGCAAATACAGGTTCTCCAAGAGAAATTATAAAAGCCTCTTATGTCGTATATGAATTTATGGATGAAAAATTATGGCTTTCTATGTTAAAGGAGAGAAATGATATGACACATATTTATGATGGAAATGAAGCAAAAGAGTTAGTTAAGAAAATTATTGACGAATATATTCCGGCATTTTGTTTAATGAAAGAGGAAATTGAAGACAGATACCAAGGAATATTGGATATATTATAAAAAAAATTGTAATTGTATAGTATATTCAATTTAGATGTCAATATTCTAAATTTATTTTTAATAAAAAATTGTGAAAGGAGATTTTGCTATGACCAATTTTGATTATCTAAGACAAGAACCAAAATTCAACACTTTTTCCAATGTAGCGATTACAGCAGAAAAACTTCTTAACATAGATTTAGAATCTAGTATCATCAATTGTCGTCGTGCCCTAGAATTTGCTATCAAGTGGATGTATTCTGTGGACAAGTCTTTAGAAATGTCGTATCAAGATACATTGTCTAGTTTGATGAGTACAGAAGATTTTCATGATATAGTAGAGGATAATCTTTGGAGACGAATAGACTTAATTCGTAAAATTGGAAATAATGTTGTTCATAAAGGCAAGAAAGTATCTAGGGATGAAGCTATTTTATGTTTGCAAAATCTGTTCCTTTTCTTAGATTTTGTTTCGTATTGTTATTCGGATGTATATGAAGAACATAATTTTGATGTTAAACTTTTAGAGAAACAGAAAGAACCTATTCTTTTACATAATGCTTCTAATGATGCTATAGATTTAAAAGTATTAATTGCAGAAAATAAAGCGTTAAAAGAGGAATTGACAGCGAGGCGTAAAGGACAACAACAGACTTATATTCCAAAACCATTAGAATTATCCGAATACGATACTAGAAAAATATATATTGATGCAATGCTTCAAGATGTTGGTTGGATAGAAGGAAAAGATTGGTTGAATGAAGTGGAACTTCTTGGAATGCCAAATAAGTCAGGAGTTGGATATGCAGATTATGTGTTGTATGATGATATGCATCGACCATTGGCAATCATTGAGGCAAAACGTACTTGTGTTGATGTGGCGAAAGGAAGACAACAAGCAAAGTTATATGCTGATTTATTAGAAAAAAAATATCAACGTAGACCAGTGATATTTTTAACAAATGGGTTTGAAACTAAAATTATAGATAATCACTATCCAGAAAGAAAGTGTGCTGTTATTTATTCTAAAAGAGATTTAGAGAAATTTTTCAATTTACAAATGATGAAAAAAAGTCTGCATTCTATTTCAGTAGATAATCATATTGCAGGTCGTTATTATCAAGAAGGTGCTATCAGAGCAGTATGTGATAGTTTTGATAAAAAGAATCGTAGAAAAGCACTTCTTGTTATGGCAACTGGTTCAGGAAAGACAAGAACAGTAATTGCGTTGTGTAAAGTATTATTGGAAGCAGGTTGGATTAAAAATATATTATTTTTAGCAGATAGAAATTCATTAGTTACACAAGCAAAAAGAAGTTTTGTAAATCTTTTACCTGATTTGTCATGTTGTAATTTAGTAGAAGAAAAAGACAATTATAATGCACATTGTATTTTTTCTACTTATCAGACAATGATGCATTGTATTGATTCTATAAAGGATAAGGAAGAAAAAAAGCTTTTTACTTGTGGTCATTTTGATTTAGTCATTTGTGATGAAGCACATCGTTCTATTTATAATAAATATCGAGATATTTTTCATTATTTTGATACATTGTTGGTAGGGCTAACAGCAACTCCAAAAGATGAGATTGACAAAAATACGTATGGTATTTTTGATTTGGAAAATGGTGTTCCAACTTATGGATATGAATTAGCTCAAGCAGTAAAAGATGGCTATTTAGTTGATTTTATGTCAGTAGAAACAAGATTAAAATTTATTGAGCAAGGGATTGCTTATGATGAATTATCAGAAGAAGATAAGGAACTGTATGAGGAAACTTTTAAAGCAGAAGATGGTAAGTTGCCAGAGAAAATAGATTCGGCTGCTTTAAATACATGGATATTTAATGAGGATACAATAAAACAAGTATTACATATTTTAATGAAAGAGGGATTAAAGGTTCATTATGGTGAAATGCTTGGTAAATCTATTATTTTTGCAAAAAATCATGCTCATGCAGAAAAAATATTAGAAGTATTTCATAAAGAATATTCGAATCTTAATAAAAATGGTCAAGCATTTGCAAAGGTAATTGATAATTATATGACTTATGCACAAAGTGCTATTGATGAATTTTCTGACCCAAAGAAGATGCCACAAATTGCGATATCAGTAGATATGCTTGATACAGGTATTGATGTTCCTGAAGTTCTAAACTTGGTATTTTTTAAAAAAGTAATGAGTAAAGCTAAATTTTGGCAGATGATTGGTCGTGGTACTCGTTTGTGTCCTGCACTATTAGATGGAGAGGATAAGCAGAAATTTTATATTTTTGATTTTTGTGGAAATTTTGAATTTTTTAGAATGGGCCAAGGTAAACCTACTGCAAATATGATGGCGTTACAGAGTGCAATTTTTCATTTGGAATTTCAGATTGTATATAAATTGCAAGATTTAAAATATCAAGTAGAGCGATTGATTTCTTATAGAAATAAATTGATAGAATTGATGGTTGGTAAGGTGCAAGAGTTAAATAGAGAAAACTTTGCTGTACGTCAGCATTTAAAATATGTAGATACTTATTCTGTAGTAGCAAATTATCAAGCATTGACTTATGAAGATACTTTAGTAGTGAAAGAAGAATTAGCTCCCTTAATTCTTCCAGATAGTGATGAAGCAAGTGCTATACGTTTTGATGCACTTTTATATGGAATGGAATTGGCATATCTTGCAGAAAAGAAATATGGTAAAGCAAAAAGTGATTTACTGAAGAAAGTGAATAGTATTGCAAGTATAGCAAATATTCCAGAAATACAAGGGAAAACGGATTTAATTAGAAAAATTTTGAATACAGATTATTTAAATAATGCAGGGATTGATGAATTGGAATATATTCGTGAAAATTTGCGTAATTTAATGAAATATTTACCTAGAAAAAGTATTCGATATGATACTGATTTTTCAGATGAAATCTTATCTATAGATTGGCATGAATCAGAATTAGAAAATGATGAATTGAAGAACTATAAAGCAAAAGCAGAGTATTATGTACGTCAGCATGAAGATAATATTGTAATAGCAAAACTAAAAACAAATATTCCATTAACTATAAATGATATTTCTATTTTGGAAGATATTCTTTGGAAAGAAGTTGGAACAAGAGAAGAATATCAAGCAGAATATGGAGAAAAACCATTAGGAGAATTTGTTAGAGAAATTGTTGGATTAGATATGAATACAGCAAAAGAAGCATTTTCGGAGTTTTTAAATAGTACAAATATGGATAGTAGACAAATCTATTTTGTAAATCAAATTGTGGAATATATTGTGCATAATGGTATAATGAAAGATTTGTCGGTGCTTCAAGAATCACCATTTATAGATAAGGGAAGTGTAGTAGAGATATTTACTGATTTAAATGTTTGGATGGGAATTCGTAAAGTAATAGAGCAGATAAATGAAAATGCAGCAGCGTAAGAAAAAAATGATAAAGAAATATTAATTTGCAAAGTAACAATATATTGGTAGAGAAAAGATGTATAAATAAAAGTGAACGAAGGAGATAAAAAGAAAATGTCATTAAGATTTCCAATAGAAAATTATAAAGTAAGAGAACTGAACTATAAAGGAGAAAGTTTGATTATTCGTGCTTTTGAGGGTATTCCTTATGTAGAATATTCAGTAGCACCAGAATATCAAGTATTGAATCTGTACGTACCAGAATTTTATTATAAGGAAACAGAAGAAAAAATAGATAGAAAATATGATTTACATTCTGCACCTATTTTTATGCCAAATACAGTCGGAGGCTATATGCCGGGGCGTGCAGGTGTGCCAGAAATTTTTGAAAATGGAGAGGGTAATTCGATTGTAAAAGCATTGTATCATGGTTATGTAGTAGTTGCACCAGGACTTCGAGGACGTT
>CALASV010000011.1 GCA_937888895.1 uncultured Clostridia bacterium
ATAATAATGGCTCCTGAAAGAGAAAGTGCCAACATATTTTTTACAAATCGAGAAGCACTACCTTTACCAAAAGAATGGTCAATATCAGTAGCATCGGCAAATGCTAAAGGAGCAAACGTAGATAATATCACGATTTCCAATGCCCTAGACCAACAGATGACATGAATGATTACAGACACTATCCACATGGCAAAGGACGGAATAAGAAGTTGTAAATATATTCCTAACGCAGTCATAAATTCGAATAAACCAGACATCCAACCATCTTCTTCTGATTGACACGCTTCATATACGGATTGTTTTAATTCTTCGATAAGCACTTGTACTTCCGTACTGTTAGTATCTGTGATAACTCCTTCTATTTTCTGAGCAATTCCAGTTCCAATGTTAGCAATGCCAAGACAAATATCTTGAGCAAAAAACACGGTCACGATTGCAGCTGTAAAAAGTGCTATCTTTTTTACTAGTTCTTCTGAAGTAATTTCTTGTTCTCTTATATTCAAGAAACTCATAAGAAAAGTTAACACAATAAAACAAAAAGAAATCCCAGTAAAAATATCACTAATCGAAGTGAGTAATCTCAGATTAGAAATCGTTCTTCCACCTATCGTAAGTGAACTAGCACCTTCATCATAAATAACGGCTACTAATTCAGTTACTTCTGTTACATTCTCCATTGTACAAATATCATCGATTTGTCTCATAATATTTTTAGTCATTCCTTTCGCATCACGCCAAGAATTATCCGTACAGAATGCTAACAACAACAGACAAAGCAAAACACTTGCAATGATTCGTGCTATTTTCTTTTTGTGATATACGATTGCTAATTTTGTATGTTGTAACCTTTTCTTTCTGAAGGTCATAAAACCATACCTTTCTTGTAAAATCGACAATAAAACAAAGGGTTATTTGCACATCTTTTTATGTGTCTTATAAACCTCCAAAGAAATGAGTACCAAGAGCCGTTGGTGTTGCTCCAATCCAAGCTAAAATAATAATAGGACCAAATACCATCAATGCACCAGCAATTACTTTTTTAATTGATTTCGAAATACCATTCTGGTCTGCTCCATGGTCATCATCCCCTGTCATTGTCTTTACAAACGCTACAATCCCCGTCACCAGCTGAAATACACCAACTAATTCTAAAATACCGAAACCAAGAATACCAAGCTTGTTCACAATATCCTCAATTCCATTCGCACAAAAAGCTAACATACTAGTAACAAGTAGAAAAGAAGCTACTATGTTTGCTTTTGTTTTAACGTTATGCCGTGTTGCTAACGCTAGGGTTTCATACCTTTTTTTTCGCATTTCTCACCTTCGCAGAGAATCTCACTCCGCCTACCTTTCTTTGTTCTTTTGAGTTTATGAATAATAAAAGGTTGAAGTTTTGGATAATTCACAAAAGAAATTTATTTTTGGACAAAAAAAGAACACCTGTTATTTGGACAGATGTTCTATAAAAATTTAATATTTTTTCTGATTTTTAATAAATGAACTGTATTATATAATTTTTTTCTGTATATCTTCTGGTAAATACTTTGCTAATTCTTCTACTAATTCATAAACTTTTGTTCCAGGTGCAATTTCTGTTGGTGTTTTACCTGCTTTATCTTTCATAATTCGTTTTGCATATCGAATTGCTAACTTTGGATTACCATATTCTAAAAGAATTGTAAAAATATCTTTCATATTTTTCTGATATTTTCCGATACCTAATTCTTTAAACTTGTTATTTAAAAATGTAATATATTCTGTTCGATGATTATTTGCAGTATAATATGCAAAGTGAAGAAGAAACCAAAATTCAATACACTCATTACTCCAAGCTGTATAATATTGTAACTCTATATTTTCTTTATTCAAATTTTCTGCACATTCTACAACACTATTAAATCGTTCTGGTGGAAAACTATCCTTGTCATAAACGCACCAAATTTGTCCTTTTTTGATTTTATTCCTTTTTACATAATCTTCTGCCATACCGATTACTCGCATGGTTTCTGCTTGACAAGGTTCTATTTCAATCAATACCATATCTTTATAAATTGGATTTTCCTCTATTAATTTTTTGAAATGTGTAAAATATAATGGTTCCGTCTGCTGACCTTCACAGAAAATATAATATCTATATTGTTTCATTTCTAAGTACTCTTGGCGACGTTTCTTTTTCCATTTTTCCATTCCAGCTTTTTTAGGCATTGATTTTCCCCCAATCTATGATTTTTTTGAGATATGGGTCAGCACCATATTTACCTTCTAAATATTGTTTATCAAATTTTGCATCCTTTCTAATAGATTCTCCTTTACTATTCTTAAATTCCACTAAAGAATACAGTTTAGAATTTTGTGCATTTCCCTTTGCTACAAACCAAATTTCATCTCTACGGAATATTTCACTATTCATAGTCGATAAATCATGGGATGTGAATATTAACTGTGCTTTATGTCTGTTAATACTCATATCATTAAACATCATAATAATATGCCGTAAAAGTACTGGATGAATCTTTGCATCTAATTCATCAATTACAAGTACTGTTCCTGTTAGTAAACTCTCTGCAATAAATGGAAGTAATCCAAATAGTTTCTTAGTTCCACTAGATTCATCAGATAAACTAATCTCTGTTTCTATATCATCTACACGATGTTTTGTAAATACTTCTATCCTATCATTTTCTTTTTCTTCTACTCTAAAATCAACAATATCTAAATCCATTTCTTGAATCATATCAAGCATTAAATGTTTTACATCTTCTGAGTTAGATACTGCCATTCGAAGTTCTTGCATCGGATTACCATAGTTCAAAAATTCTATATCAAATTCAAACCAATGTAATACATCTTTCACTACAGCATTTCCTTTATAAGCAATTCCTAAATAAGAAAGTAGGGTAAGTGTTTTAGACAAATCATCACTAACTTTCAGTTTTGCAAATGCTCCTTTTAAAATAATTCCATTAGTATCTCTTGTAAATAAAGCAGAACGTCTACCAGTTTCCAGTTTAATTCTATCAAGACTTTCATATATAATTACATCACGTTTTACATGCAAGATATATCTGTATTCAGCAGATTTTGTACGGAAAAATAATTCAAATTCTGTTTGTTCGTTTTTCGTTTCAGAAAATGCAAAAGGTTCTACTATAATTTTCTTCTGAAGAAAGACTTGTTCCTTATTATCTTCTGTTGCATACAAAGGACGCAATATTTTTGAAACTAACGTGTGTAATGCTAATAAAACATTCGATTTTCCTCCACCATTAGGACCATAGATAGCAGATATTGGAAGATATAATTCACCATCTTGGTCTTTTATTATTCTATCCTCATGTTCGGAAATTGCAGTAGCTTGCATATCAAAGGTTATTTCATCTCTTATACTTTTGTAATTTTTTACAGTAAATTGACACAACATATTTTTTACCTCCGTTTCAGTTTTATTATATCTCATTTTTTAATATTTACAAGATATATTTGAGATTTTTTCTCATATTTTTGACTGTAAATATCATTTCAAATGGAATAAAAAATACAACAAGAGCTTTCGTATAATCATTATTACATTGGTATTATTTATAAATGTTGAGTTCAAACGAGATACATGGGTAGGAATATCAATTTTGTATTCTGCAAGCGTTTTTAACGAATTATCCAATTCCCATGCAAAATCACCATCTGTAATACATAACACCTTTTTCTTGGGAGGATTGTTTGCAAATGCTTGTACAAAATATTCAAAATTTTTTCCACTGACCTCAATAATGGAGATGTGTTTATTTTTGTCAATACTATCCAAAAGGTTTATCGAATTTATCAAAAAGGTTATACTACATCTCCACTAATTTCCATATTAAGCTGTAACAAAATATAACGCATCGCATCATAGGCGTTATTACACGCAAATGCTTGTACATAATCTTTGACTGTATCTCTATCCAATCCTCCTATATTTGCGGTATCCCAGCCATTTTTCTCAGCACCCCAATCACAAATGCCTTTGAAAATGGTAAATGGTATCGACCTTCTTTTTTTTGTCCTTTGGCAAGCAAAATGTATTCCACTTGCTTCCATTTCTCCCCCGATGATTGTCTGTCCAATATTTTCTGCAGCATTTACAAGACGTTTCTTTTCCTCTACATCACTGAGGACAGTTCCTCCTGTCAGCATTGACCCGAAGAACCATTTAAAGTTACCAACATCTTTAGGTGGAAACTTCCGATCTAGAGGATGAAGTTGTGCAATCAAATTTGCATCAATTGTGTATGTATCATCAGGTCGTAATTTGGTTATTCCATCCGTAACTTTATTAAAAGTATCATAAAACACAAGGTGCTTCGATACTAAAACGTCCCCTAACTCTTGTTGAATTGGGTCAATTCCAAAGGCAACTCCAACCGCAAAAATATATTTTGGATGAAAAAGATCTAAAGCTGCATCTACTGCACTGAACGAGCCATACATTGTAAATGATGACATATCGCTTGGCCAGATATGGACAACAGGAACTGAAGCTATTTTCGCGAATTGATACAAATGTCCGCCAATTATAAATGTGTCTAGCTCATGTCCGCCGTTCTCTTGTATTAGACGCCATGTTACAATTCGCCCCTCTACAGAATTGGCACTAAGAAGCAATACTTCACATTCTTGAATCCTTATATCAAAAGTATTTCGATTCATATTATTTCGTCCTGGTACATCTAACATTTTTTCAAATTGCTGACTAATCTGCCATCCGTTTGTATCCCAAAATTTTTTAATATTAGCTTGGATTTCTTCTTTGTGAGTAATCTGAGCCATTATTCTTTTTGCCAATTCATATTCAATTTCTATGGTTACTTTTCCTTCATTTGAACTCACTAAAATATCCTCCTTTTTAATTCTGCCTAAATAGTTCTTATTTTCATCTAATTCCATAATCAACAACTGATTGCGATAATGTGAAACTATTTTATCTTTTTGTTCTTTCAGAAAGACTTTTTGCTTCTCTTGAAATACTGGTAAAGAAATATTCGTATTTCTAATAATCTGATAGTCACTGACTGATATGCAATCACGGAAACCACGACTGTAATAGAAGCAATAAAGCAAAGCTATATCTAATGTCCTGGTCGCATATTTTGTCTTGTCATCTAACAACCTCTTTAGGCGATTTTCTCTTATTTTTTTCCACGATTTTCCCTCATCATCCTCATATTCATAGCCATCTTTTGCGACATCTCCAAAGAAACACATTCCCCAACCACGATTTCTAATTTCCTCTGGAGTACCTGGTATGAGCTTTTTAGCGAAATCAAGCGTGTACTGATTATTAGGGTCGATTGCCGCCATACCATAGGCAATTCCAAGAGATAACATAGTATCTGGCTCGTGATCATTCACATATTTGACAAATGCTGTATAGTTCACTTTTTTCAATTTCAGAACAAAATAAATGATTTCATCACGTAGCTTCAAAAAAGACTTGTCTTTTGGTAAATTAAGTTTTTTGAACCGTGTTTCAATATTTTGTTTTTCCTCATAAGTGCTTTTGTAGACAGAAAACAGGTTTTCAAAAATCTTTTCGCTATCCTTTTGCTTCATTCTGACAAGAACAGGTTTAAGCATATTTGTAATATCATCGTAAAATGTTTGCGAGAACCACCATATGATTTCATCTGGATGATTTAATGCAACGTCGATCATTGCATCCACGATAAAATAGACTAAAAATTCACGGTGATAAAATTGCCGAATACTGCCATTTCTATTTGGCATCAGCAGTAAACTACGGAATACTTGAAGTTCTTTGACAAATGTGGGATGCTTTCCTAAATAAACATCTAATGCAACTTTCCTCATGTGCTTATAACTGGTTTCACTATCAAAAACTATTTTTTTATCTTTTTTTTCTCTATCAATCCACTTGTCAATAAACAGTTTTATTAATTCATACTCATTTTGAATATCATCAATGTCATCTTCTGCTATAAATAAGATCATTGTGGCAAACAACGGTCGATTGAGAAGAGATTTGATACTTTCTTTGACTTTGTTGATTCTTTGTTTGATGACCGTGCAATCATTGTTCTCTCTTAGGCATCTCTCTACAAATTTATCAAAATCCTCTGGCTCCCAAAACTTTACTTCGACACATTCATCAAATACCAACAATGTTTCATCCTCAAGTCGTTCATAAAAATTTGTTCTACAGGATACCCAAAAAGTAACACCTTCTTTTTCTAAGTGCTTAATCAAAACAGATGCATTCTTACTATTACTTTGAAAGGCTTCTTCTAATCCATCAAGAAGAAGAATACCATCAACTGTCTTTATTTCTTTAATAATCTTTTTAAGTTTTTTGCTATAATCAGTAAAATCTTTTTTGCTCGACTGTAAATCTGGTGCAAAAATGTAGTAAAACGATTTGAATGTGTCATTCAATGCAATGCGTAAGAAAAGACGTATAAACGCAGTTGTCTTACCAATACCACCTTCACCAATGAAAATAATATTGCTGTTATTGTATTCATTATAAATTGCTGTAATTCCATCTCGATCTTTATTACACTTTCGAAGATGATACTTTTGCTCAATATAAGCATCCTTTAAAACAGAACCTAATGACTGATTATCTTTAAATGTACTTATTGCAGGACGATTCCATATTTTTTTGATAATTTTTTCGTTTGTCAACCCTAGTTTTTTTACTTTTTTCATGTTATCTCTCCCTACAATCATATGGTATCAATTATTCAGATAGTGAAAGAGGTGTGTTCTCTAAGTTCGAATCTCAAAACATCTCTGTAGCTTTCGTCAATACTGATATTAAATTGTTATTTCTAGTAATTCTAAATATATGCTTGTTGCTTCCTCTCCATATAATTTTCCCAACTCATTCACGATCTCTTGGTCCGTGTATAATTTTACTGTTCCAGCTTCAATTTTGTTATCAAGCCAAGGATTTGGATCTGGATTCAGTTTATGCCTACTCAGTTCTTCCTTTATCATTTCATGACAGAAAAACTCATATTCTGAAAATTCTATAACAAAATCTATTAGAGTATGATTGTTTGCATTTCTTGCCAAATATGATTTATACAAAAAGTCCGTATCTAATAAAGCATATTTTTTATCTATTTCCATAGGTACTACCTCATTATTTTCTTAGACTTTTCATAAGTTCGTTCAATCTGTTTTTATCACTGGCTAATCTTTCATCACGAATAGCATCTATCTGCTCCACATCATACATTAATTCGGATAAACTTCCAAATCTAATAAAATCCTTATGTATTTCCTGCCATCGTGTAGCTTTTCCCGTAAGTTCCATTTGTTTGCTAATTTCTTCTTCAGAAACCTGTAAAAGATTCCTTGCAGTTTTAACATCAATCTTATCTTCTTCTAAAAGACGAAGCACCGTTGCTTTATATGGAATTGCAAAAATATCCATTATCTTAAGAATAGTTTGTATGGAGATATCTTTATATGACAAATTATATACATCTGTTTGTTCGTCAAGTCGCTCTTTCGGAGCTAATAAAATAGCCGCAAAAGCGTTTGCTTCCATATCTTCCATCTTTTTTGCTTCTTCATCTATAATACCAGATGCCAGAATTGAACCAAATTGTAATAACGCAGAATCATGTTCCTCAAAATAGCAATAAATATGATATAGTTCGTGTGCTGTCGCAAATATCTGCTTTGATATTGGTAGTGCAGAATTAATCATAACAAACATACGTCCTTTACGAATAAACGTACAGGCACACAAATCTGCATCATCAATAGGATATCTCAGCATATCAAATGGCATATCATGACGTGCTACGTAATTTTCCAAGACGTTAAAAATATCATCTTGAATAATATTATTCTTATTATAAAGTGAATTAAAGCTTATGGCATATTCACTTATTTTTGTATACTTCTTTCTATCTTTCATAAAAAGACTATGATCCAAAACTCGGCACATCGCTTTAATCCTCCCACGGTTTCATCATTTCCTCAGCATTTTCACGAGTATGGGCATAAAAACAAATAAGATTTGCAATCTCATCTGCAATCTTCAAACCTTCTCTTGCTTCTTGAGATTCTACCTTACCCATAAATGCTTTTATAGCATTAGTTTCTGGAATCGTTGCGGGACGCTTCACAAGAGTTTCCATGGAAGTACCAAGAAATTCCGAAATTTTTTGCAATTCAATTGCATTAATCATTCTGCCACCAGTAAGCATCTTACTTATTACTTGTTTAGACACTCCAAGATAGTCTGCAAGATCAATTTGCTTTTTTCCGTTTTGTTTCATCAGATTCATTATATTATTGCTAATAATCTCGCTAGCCTTTATCATCATTGTTACCTCCAACATAATTCAAAACCTTTTTCTCTATACACTCTCATTATATTCTTAATATTATAAAAAATCAATATTTTATTAACTATTTACTTATATCTTATTATATTTTGTCCTTGTTTTCGCAACACACTTTAATCTAATAACATTACAAAATATTACGAAAAAATAACATTTTGAAAAAGTCACCTGTAATTGTAACAATAATAGTATTATTATTTTTTCTAAAAAAGATACTTTGAATCATTTTTGAACATTTCAAAATAAAAACAAAACATTACGGAAGAACATCTTCTTGTTGTAAGCATAAGTTCTACTCAAGCAGATTTCCTTCTATATATTATTTCTTTGCCTTTTTATAGAGAAATCTCATTAAACTAACATGAATGCATTTCAAAAAAATATTCGTTATACCTACTTATAAGTATAACGAATATTTTGATAAATAATAAAGGAAAAATAGATGTTTCCTTCAAAATTTAGCGATGAAATTCTTGTTTTTTAGAAAAGAAATGTTTCCTTCCTTGTTGCACTTTTGTTTCTTTTTCTTGCTTTTGTTCTATCTTTTGTTCTTTTTTCTGTTCAGGTTTATAGTATTCTTCTAACACGCCTAATTGTTCTCTTGCAATAATAGAAATTTCAGGATTGGTATCTTTTGCTAATGTGGTAAATGCTTGGTGAAATTTTTCTGCTACAGGGGAAGTGTCGAAAAAATGTCTTCCTATATTATCTCGAATCGTATCAGAAATATTTTGAAAGGCGATGATGACTTCTTTTTTTACTAGCTTAGACGGGTCCATCTCTGCCATATACAAACAAGTTTCTGCTAATTTAGGATAAGCAGATAATTTCTGTACGTTACTCATACTATGGATAGCAGTTGCTCTAACTAATGGACTTACATCTTTTAGATAGGTACTTTGTTCTTGAAAATCTTTCTCTAAATATACGGAAACTGCTCGTGCTATCTCATTTTGATTTCTTTTGTTACAACTTCGGATATGTTCTTTTAAGTCATTTGTTCCGATACTATAGGTAAGATTTTTTACTTTCGTTTGTTCTTCCATCTGATGCCATGTTTCTGAATGATGCAATAACATCTGCGTTATACTGCTGTACTTATACATATCTTCAGAAATGAAGTACGGCTTTTCTTCTGCTATTTTTCCAGTTTCTTGTTCATATCGATTTCTTGCAATGGTATATAAAGCATCTTGAATAGGCTCTGCAAATAAAGAACTCATATTAAGGTAGTTTTTTAATTCTCGCATATCGGAAGTTTCCTGATATACTATAGCTGTTAGATTTCCTATCGTTTTTATTCTACATGGTAAGGGAGTTTCCTGGCTTAATTTCTCTTTTAATAGGGCAATTCGTTCTTCAGTATGTATGACATCACGCATAGTATGTATTCCTTTCTTATTTTTTTATATTAAGAGGTTTCTTTTTCGTGGATACTTCCAATTAGAAAATCCGTTTCTGGTTCAAATTCGTAATAAGGAGAATAACTATTGACGATACTAAAGTTTTCTTTACAAAATTGTGCTAATGCTTCTTCTGACCATTCATCTTTGATATTAAAGAGAACCTTAAAATCTTCTTCAGATAAATTTACCACCTTTTGTTTTGTAATAGATTCTAGTTTTTCTAAAATCATTTGCTTATCGGTATCATTGACAGGAGAATATGCTTGTACAGATTGATATAATGCTTCGATAGGATTTTTGTGTTGTTCTATCGTTTCTTCGGTCTCTCTTTTTGCAATACTATCTCTCCAATGTTGTAGTCTACCTTCGGTAAGTACACGGATTCGATTGTCTAATTTTAAAGAAAAATTATCGATTGGAAGTTTCTTTCCTTCATACTGTGGCAATATATGAGGTACAACGTGTTTTTCATCTCCTAAACAATACACATAAGTACGTTCCATAGCTTCATAGTCTACTTCTATGTGAAATTGAGAGAGGTCTATCGTAATGGCTTCTTTACGACCAGAACCAGCCGTATACTTATAATTTGGATGATGTTCATACGTATATTTTTCTGTACAAAATGGACGTACTCCTCGAATAAAAATAAGTTGTTCTGTATTTTTCATACGTTCAATTTCATCTGCTGTTAATACATCACGTCCAATCTGTTGTTGATTATCCGAAGAACCACTGGCAGAATTTCCATAAGAATAGGTTTTCACAGACATTTTTCCTAATCGTTTAGATAACATTTCACATTCCGATGGTTCTGCACCACCAAGAAAGACTAACGTATCACAGTTGCCAATTACTACTTCCCAATCTTCCTTAAAACAAGTTTTTAATTGTGCCAAGGATTGAAAAATAGGAACACAAGAAATACGATATTTTCTCATCGTAGAGAGTTTTTCGTTAAATTGTGGAACGTGTCCGACATTTGCCATTTCATCTAAAAAGATTCGGACAGGAACGGCTAATGCAGGGTCACCACTTGCTGTTGCATTCTTCTCTCCTTGTTTATATAATACTTGAAATAATTGTGTATAAAACATAGCAGCAAAAAAGTTATAGGTAGTTTCTCCTTCTGGTGTAATAATAAATACGGCAGTCTTTCTTTGTCCAATACTCTCAATATCCATTTCATCTTGAAAAGCTAAATTACTAAACTCATCATTATCAAAGAACGTACCAAGTTCTACTGCGGTACTAATTAAAATATTCAAAGCTGTTTTATCGGGAGCCATCTTAAAGGTTTGATACATTTTTACAGCATAAGATTTATGATTCTTTTCTGCTAATTCTGCAAATAAACAATCCAAATCAGAAATCGTACCACCTTCTTCTTCATGAATTTCTGCAATACGAAGCATTCGCATGACATTCACATAATTACGATTCCCCTTATAATATGGATTTGGTGTTACTCCATCTTCTAAATATGGTTCTGCTTCGCAAAATACTTCAAACTGATATGCTGTACAGGCAGTAATAATAGCAAGGGTAGATTTCGTCCAAAACTTATTTTCTCCTCCAGAAGAAGTTCCAGACTTTTGACCATCTAAATTGGCTAACATACAGTTAGTAAGTACAGGAATATCAGAAATATTACTTAAATATGCCATAGGATTATATCTGTTAGATTGAGATAAATCTTTTAAGTTCAATACTTTAATGACATATCCCTCTTTTTCTAAAAATCCACCACAATCTTTTAAGATTTCACCAGAAGGGTCCGTCACTACAAAGGAACTATTCGCTTGAATGACATTTGGTTTTACTGTAGTTCTTGACTTTCCAGTACCCGTAGCTCCAAGATAAAAAGCATTTAAGTTTCTCCTTGTCCATAAAGCATTGAGAGACATATAAATATCCCTAGAATATATCTGTGCATTCATGAAACATTCTTTCAGTTTTTCATCTGATACACAATTAAATGCAGGTAACTTATGTCCATTGGGATAAATACGTTTGGTTGTAACAACCTTTCCTTCGTCATTTCTTTTTGTTTTACCACCCACAATGGTAGGGTCTACAACGTAATTACGATAATATTCCTCTAAATCATCATTAAAACCACCAGAACCATAGGCGTTTTCATACATAGTATTATATTTTCGAACATATCGTTGGAAATTGTACATAAAACAGATAAGCCATAGTAATGCTGTAGTACTAATACCTAATGGATGACTAGGCCATATCCCAAAAGGATGTTCCATGACATAGGGAATAAAATATACAATGGCATCTAGAAAGGTTTTAGAATCCTCAAAAAATAGTTGTTCGGAAGGAACATGAAGATAGGCTGCTCCAAGAAGAAGTCCAAAATAAAAAAGAAAGATTCCCTCTAATATAGTGAAAGTAACTAATTCTTTTTTACACTTTCGTTTTAAATCTCTTTTGAAAGAAGCCATCTACTATTTCTCCTTATATTTAATAAATAAGAATAGGTTGATAAGTTTTATTTTTCACAAAAAAAGGAGAAATGTTTATCGTAACATTTCTCCAAAAGTTTAATCCATATAAGTCAATTAGAACTAAATTTTATTTTATATTTTCTTTTTACATAACTTAATCTTCATAGTGTCCTCTACAAGCGATTATCCATAAATTTCCATTACCATCAATGTTGTAAACTAATCTATTACAATCGTCAATTCTTCTACTCCATGCTTTTCTATGTTTTAATGATTCAGGTTTTCCAATTCCTTGTGATAAACCTTCTCGTTCAATACTTTTTACTAGTTCATTGATTCGTTTCAATGTTTTTTTATCTTGCATTTGCCAATAAAGATAATCATCCCAAGCTCTGTCACTCCATAATTTATTCATCATCCACTTCAATTAATTCGTGTACTTGTCCTTTACCAGCCTCTAATTGTGCAATACCTCGGTCAATCATAGAAAGATATTCTGCATTTCTAGTAGCTTTTTCTCTCACTTTTTCCTCATCACTTTTATGTTTCTCTTGTTCCACCAGTTCACATAATGTAATTATCTCTTCACGCTTTATGATTATATTTTTCCATTCTTTCGGAATATTGTTATAGCCATAATGCAACGCTGCCAATCCACCGGCAATTGCCCCTATGGTATCTGTATCCCCACCAAGGTTTACTGCCTTAAGAAGTCCATCCCTAAAACTTTCTGTTGTAATCAAAGACCAGACCACAGTTTCCAAACTATCTACTACATAACCCGTACTTTTTATTTCACCCTCTAAAACTTTGGCCAATTTATCTAAGTGAAACAACTTTCCATAATGTGCCATCTGTACAAGATTAGCAACATCATGATGATAAAATCTTATCGCATCATCTACTCCTTTTTGCAATTTATAAAGAAGCGTTCCTGTTTCATCCAATATCGCTTTAACCATAAAGTAATAGAATCCACACGCCATTTTCGAGCGAAGATGTGCGTGCGTTAATGCTGATACTTCATGAATAAGTGCAAGACCTTCATCTTCTGTAACTGTTCCATTTTTTACATTTTCATATACATATAAGCACACTGGCATAATTCTCATAAGCGATCCGTTCCCGTTGGAATACTCATCTGTGCAGCCACATTCTTTA
>CALASV010000012.1 GCA_937888895.1 uncultured Clostridia bacterium
AATAGCAAAGGAAGAAAAAATTTCCTCTTATTTAGAAGAACTCCTTGGACAACGAAGTAATATTCTTCCTGTGATTCAAAGTGGAAATGATATGCTTGATGTTATTTTAAATAGTAAATTAAACAGCCTTTCTGAAACAACTATCAAAATAGAGATAAATCGAACCAATGCACCAGAAACGTTTCCTCTTTCTGATGCCGATTTTTGTTCCTTAATGATAAATCTTATGGATAACGCCATTCATGCAGTTATAAAATGCGAAGAAAAACAGCCTATTCTTTTTCTTGATTTTCATATAAAAAATAACTTTTGGGTATTTACTTGTAAAAACTCAACTAGCATAAAAAGGAAAGAAAAAAATAGAAAACAAGAAACTATACAAATGCATGGTTTTGGATTATACATTATAGAAAAAATTACAAAACAGTATCATATTTTATATGATACAAAACAAGAATCAAATTTCTATGAGGTTACATTGGCTATTCCACTAACTTACTCTACTAAATAGTCCATAAGTTTTTTCTTTATTTCAAAAAAACGATATTTACTAACAGGTAAAATTTTTCCGTTTTTTAATTCAATTTCATAATAACGGATATATTGAACAAATGCTAAATTGACTAAATACGAACGATGACATAGAACGAAATTTCCACTAAAAAGCAAATCTTCCAGTTCAGAAATTTTGAATTGAACTTCTAGTTGTTTATTTACAAGTTTCAACAGTACACTTCGCCCCTGTGCTTCTGCATACATAATATCAGAACAACAAATCCTGCACCAACCATTCGTTGTTGGTAGCAGGATTTCTTTTTCCATTTGCTTTCCATAACAAAACAACAATGCTTCTTGCAAAAGATTTTCTTGTATTGGTTTTGCGAGATAACGAACTGCTTGTACTTCATAACCTTGCAGTGCCATTTCTTTATTCCATGATATAAATACAATCGCAGTAGTATCTTGCAAACTTCGTAATTGTTTCGCAAGTGCAATTCCATCTACTCCTTCTAATAGTACATCTAGCAAAAGAAGATGAAACTTTGTGCCATCTTGAATGGCATGAAATAATTCTTCTCCACTTTTATAACAAGAAATTTCACTATCAATCTGGTTCTTTTGCAATATTTCCTTTATCATAGGAACAAGTTCTTCCTGTTCCTTTTGTTCATCTTCGCATACCGCAATTTTATACATACAGACTACCCCCTCCCGAAAAAAAACTAATTAAAAACTATTATTTAAAAAAATAATTGAAATTATTTCTAAACTATGCTATATTACATTTAAATAAAGCACCCACTCCAAAGTGGATGCTCCTCGGCAGGGTTTTATGTACTAACGGACAACGCCTATCCTGTGGTCAGACAGGATAGGCATTTTTTACTTATCTTTCTTTTTCTTATCAAGAAAGGCAAGTAATACAAGCAACAGCGTACATGAGGAAATGGACAAGCCAATTATCTCAATAACAATCATAATGATTTCATAATCTGTCATCTGCATCACCTCCCTTTTATGTATTCCGATGAGTCGGTCTGCAACTACTAAGGGAGGCTGCCACCCTGTCATGGGTGCTTTCTGCGAATAATTCTAACATATTTTTCTTGCTAATTCAACATAATTTATCCCTTAATTTTTCTCTAAAAATTCCTCACAATCACCCAATAAAAATTTCTTTTCCATCTTTTTTTGTTACCTATTACCTATATTATTATTATTTAGATTATTCTAAATTACTCTAGTCATAATGCTAAAAATTTGATAAAATAAAAGTGTTATAAATGTTGTAAAAACAGTTTTATAAATGCAAATTTTAACAGAAAAGGAGAAGTGCTATGATTTACGGAAATGACAAACAACTTTCCAAATTCAACTATTTGGAAGAAAAAATTCAAGTATGTTTTGAGTACATGAAAAGCCACAATTTCGCCGAAATGAAGTTAGGAAGATATGAAATTGATGGTAGTAATATCTACATGAATTTAGAAGAATTTACAACTACTACCGCTGATAATCGTATTTGGGAAGCACACAAAAATTACATGGACATTCATTACATTGTCAAAGGTGCAGAACAAATTGGTTTTGCTTTCTTAGATAATATGACACAAGTAGAATACAGAGAACCTTCTGACCTTATGGTATTAACAGGAACTGGTGCTGGTACAGCCATCTTAAATGCTGGTGATTTCATGATTTGTTATCCAGACGATGTACATCAAGCTGGAGTTCAAGTAGGGGAATCTTGCCTTATTCGAAAAGCAGTATTTAAAATACGTGTAACAAATCCTATCGAAGCATTACGTGGAAAATTAATTGTTTCTTGTCAAGCACTCCCTCATGAACCTTTACATTCTTCTTATATTATGGGTAGAATGGCAGCCGCTGCGAAAGAAGGTGGTGCTGTTGGTATTCGTGCCAATACAAGAGAAGATATTGCACAAATTAAAGCAGAAACAAATCTTCCAGTTATCGGTATTGTAAAGAGAGATTATGAAGATTCTAATGTATACATTACTCCTACAATGAAAGAAATTGATGAACTTATGATAGTAAAACCTGAAATTATTGCTATGGATGCTACGATTGCTTTAAGACCAGGTGGAAAAACATTAGACGAATTTTTCAAAGAAGCAAAAGCAAAATATCCAAATCAGCTTTGGATGGCAGACTGTTCTACTGTAGAAGAAGCACTTCATGCAGATGAACTTGGATTTGACTTTATTGGTACAACAATGGTTGGTTATACACCACAAAGCAAGAATTTAAAAATTGAAACAAATGATTTTGAAATTATTCGTGAAATTTTATCCAAAGCAAAACACCCTGTTATCGCAGAAGGTAATATCAATACACCTGCAAAAGTAAAGAGAGTTATCGAGCTTGGATGTTTCAGCGTTGTTGTAGGTTCTATTATTACAAGACCACAATTAATTACAAAAGAATTTGCAAAAGTATTGGAATAATTTTTATTACTATTTCATCTAATGATGAAAAATCTTATGTTTCTATTTAACAGATGAATAGTAAATAATTTTTTACATCATGATAAGGAGAAGTGAAAACTTATATGAGAATTGTAGTAATGGATATTGGTGGAACTGCCATTAAAACAGGAATTTGGAATGGAGTTACTTTGTCGGAACAAAAAGAATGGGACACCAATGCCAAACAAGGTGGAACTTATTTAATAGAGCGTGTGAAAAAAATTTTACATAATTATGGTATTTTTGATGCGATTGGTATTAGTACAGCAGGACAAGTTAATACAACGGATGGCAGTATCCATTATGCAAATGACAATATTCCCGGTTACACAGGTATGAAGGTAAAACAAATATTAGAACAAGAATTTCATGTTCCTGTTGGCATTGAAAATGATGTAAATGCTGCTGCACTTGGCGAACTTCATTTTGGTGCTGGACAAGGATTACAAAATTTTCTTTGTATTACTTATGGTACAGGTGTTGGTGGAGCAATTATTATGGATGGAAAAGTTTATTCAGGTGCTACTTATTCTGGTGGTGGTTTTGGTGGTATTTTAATACACCCAGAACAAATGCAAGCTGACGTAGAATTTAGTGGTTGTTATGAAAAATGTGCTTCTGCTACAGCACTTGTAAAAAAAGCAATCGAAGTAGATGCTTCCTTAACAAATGGTCGTAAAATTTTTGAAGCATTTGACCGACCTGAAATTAAAGCAGTCATTGATGCTTGGATTGATGAAATAGTCTATGGTTTAGTTACTTTAATTCATATTTTTAATCCTTCGGATATTTTACTTGGTGGTGGTATTTTAGCACAACCGTATGTCAGTAGCGAAGTAATAAAACGAGTAGACGAAAAAGTATCACCCGGATTTTTAGGAACAAAAATCAGACAAACTGCTCTTGGAAATCAAGCAGGTATGATGGGTGCTGTTTGGTTAGCCCAACAAGAATTAGAAAAAGAACTTTCCTAAAATAAATACCATTATTTTTCCACAAAAATATTCCGTTTTTATTCAGTAATTAACAATATAAAACTTATTTTGAGTTAAAAAATTTAAGACTATCTAAAGGAGAAATGACTTATGAAAGATATTACAAAATATCAAGGAATTATTCCTGCATTATATGCATGTTATGATGACAACGGTGCTATTAGCCCAGAAAGAGTAGAAGCTTTTACAGAACACTTAATTCAAAAAGGTGTAAAGGGTCTTTATGTTGGTGGTTCTTCTGGTGAATGTATTTATCAAAGTGTTGCAGAACGTAAGCTTTTATTAGAACACGTTATGAAAGTAGCAAAAGGAAGAATTACCATTATTGCTCATGTTGCTTGTAATAACACCAAAGATAGTATGGAATTAGCTGCTCATGCAGAAAGCGTTGGTGTAGATGCCATTGCTTCCATTCCTCCAATTTATTTCCGTTTACCAGAACATGCTATTGCTCAGTATTGGAATGATATCTCTTCTGCTGCCCCAAATACAGAATTTATTATTTACAATATTCCTCAATTAGCAGGTGTATCTTTAACACTTCCATTACTTCGTGAAATGTTAAAAAATAAAAATGTTGTTGGTGTAAAAAATAGTTCTATGCCTGTACAAGATATCCAGATGTTCAAAATGGAAGGTGGCAAAGACTTCATCGTATTCAACGGTCCAGATGAACAGTTAGTTTCTGGTTTAGTTATTGGTGCAGAAGGTGGTATCGGTGGAACTTATGGTGTAATGCCAGAACTCTACTTAAAAATTGTTGAACTAGTAAAAGAAAATAAGATAAAAGAAGCTCAGGAAATCCAGTACGCAGCAGATGCTATTATTTACAAAATGTGCTCTTGCCGTGGAAATATGTATGCTGTGATTAAGGAAATTATTAAACGCCGTGAAGGACTTAATCTTGGTGATGTACGTAGACCACTTGCTTCCCTTGTAGAAGCAGATATGCCAATTGTAGAAGAATGTATTGCTATGATTGATGAAGCCATCAAGAAATTTTGTTAGACTTTGCTTTCCTAGATAAATCAGCTTGATTTTGCAAAAGGGAATATCACAAAATGAATCTAGTTTGTAAAATATAGTATACCTATCGAAAGCGATAGACTATATTTTGACTAAATTTTTCATTTTGTAATATTCCCTTTTCTTTATCTTATCCAATCAGCACCATTTTTCCTTCGAACGCAAATCCATATTTTTTAATATGCTCTGCTTTTATTCCCTTTGCTATTAAAACAGCTTCATACTGCTTATCTTCTATTTGCCTTAAAGCAACTTCTACGGTTTCTTCCAATGACTTTTCTTTTTTCGGATTATGCACTTTAAATTCTATAATAATTGCATTTTTATTTTTATCTATAGGTTCTAACATCACATCATAACGACCGAATCCACTTTCCCGATTCGAAGTCAGTACATACTCTCCTACTAATTCTGTTATTAAACCTAATACAAATCCATGATAAAATTTTTCAGGTTCCGATTTCGATGGAGTTTTCGCTGTATCAAAATAGCTAAAGATATCTCTTGTAATTCGATTCATATATTCATTCATTTCTTCTACATCATCTCGAAGTAATGCTTTCACAAAATCATTATAATCTTCTGCTATACTCTTAAACCAGCCTCGAACCATACTATAAAACATACGCTTTACTTCATAATTCGTTAATGCTAATTCATATAATACTTCTCTATCCCCTACTAACTCCATTCGCTCATGGCTTAACACTTTTAAATAACCACTTGCCAATAATAGACTCCAAATAGCATTTTTATCCACATCTAATTGATTATATACTATCTGTTCATCTACTTCACATTGAATCGTTTTTCCTTTTAATAAATCTTCAAAAATTGTTTTAACTTTTCTATTTCCTTCTCGAACTAATTTATTTACTAAAGAATTACTGCTCGTATTTGCCCAATAGGTTCCATAAATTCCTGTATCTAAAAAATTTAAAATCGACCATGGATTATAAATATCTCTATACTTTCCAAATACAAATCCATCGTACCACCATTTTACTTTTTCTTTCTCTTTCTCTAATCCACAGTTCTCTAACGCACAAAACACTTCCTCTTCTGTAAAACCAAAAGCTGTTGCATATTCATTCGATGTTGTTGTTACTACTTTTAAATTATTTAAATCAGAAAAAATAGACTCCTTACTCACTCTCGTAATTCCTGTCATAACTGCTCGTTTCAAATAGGGATTCGTCTTAAACGTAGCATTAAACAAACTTCTTGTAAAATATACTAATTCATCCCAATAACCATTCACATAAGCTTCTTGCATTGGTGTATCATATTCATCTAATAAGACTATGACTTTCTTCCCATAATAACGATATAAAAAATCAGACAATTGATATAATGCCATTGGGGCATCTTCTTCACTCAAGCCATTTGTCACTTGGTCAAAATATCGTTTCTCTGCTTCAGAAAGTACCTCACTTTCTTTTAAAAAAGTATTTTTTTCATATTGTTTCATCAATAATTGCCGAATACGATAACTTGTAATTTTATAATCTTTTTCCTTCACATTCGCAAAAGATAAACTAATCACAGGATATGTTCCTTGTAACTTTCGATATTCTTCTTCCTGCCAAATCGAAAGCCCTTCAAATAAATCTCCTCGATTTGCATACTCCACCGAAAAGAAATTTTCCAACATACTCATAGTTAATGTTTTACCAAAACGCCGAGGACGGGCAATTAATGTGACTTCATCCCCACTTTCCCACCATTCTTTCATAAAATTTGTTTTATCCACATAAAAATAATTATCTTCTCTTAACTTATCAAAACTCTGTATACCAATAGCTACTTTTCTCTCCATACAAACAACCTCTCTTTCTAAAGAAAACCTATAACTAAATAGTATCTTCTATCAAACCATAAAATAAAAAACGTATTGTATCTTTCCACGAAAAAATCTACTATACTATTTCTTTAGTATAGTAGATTTTTGAACAAATTACAAATATTTAAAATCGAAACTCCCTAATTTCTTGCAATACTTCTCCATACGGTCTACCTTTTCCAAATTTCTTCTTTTTTATTTTTCTTTTGACCTATAAATTTTATACTATCCTTTACATTATCATTCTTGCTTTTTTAATTTTCCTATTATATAATAAAACAAACTGGTAAAGGAGGAAACTAAATGAGAAAAATATTTCCAAAATTATGTGCTTTACTGTGCATAGTTATTATATTAATTTCCCAATCACTTTCTCTAACAAGTTTAGCAACTACTTCTATTGCTTCTGGCTCTGCTTTAGATATGGAAAAATTTACAACAATTGCCACAGGTTCTGCTTTAGATACAGAAATTGCTACAGGTCCTGCTTTAGCAAATATGTTAATGGAAGAATCTGAATTACCAAAAATTCAAAGAGTTGTACTTCCTACCATTCAAGACGATTCTTACGATTTTACAATTGATGTAGATGGATTGTTAAGCCAATATGACTCTAATTATACCAAAGGAGATAATGTTTACTTTTCTTCTATAAAAAATCCTGCTCAGTTAAACATTGACTCTTCAAGCTCTAATGCAACAACTTCTCTTGTTGTTAAGAGTAAACTTCCTAATACAGGACTGTTTGAATATACAATACTTCATACAACTGTATCAGAATTAGAAACAATTTTAAAACAATATTATGTTTGGCAAACAAACCCAGACTCTATTTCTGATGGCAAATGGACTCAACTTACCATAGATAATTATACTACTTTCTTTGAACTTTCGGCAGATGAAGAAGGAAATATTATAAAAATAACCTATGATACAGAGCCTTTAGCAGATACCATAGAAAATATTTGGGATGGTAAAATTTACACAATTACCTATACTGAAATTTCTGGAGAAGAAGCTGCCATTCGATTTTATGAGGAAGAAAACCCAACTATATTAATTAATGAAACAAATGCTACATTATATGTAAAACTAGTAGATAAAGAAGGAAATATAGCCTATAGCGAAGCAACTTTAACACCAAATACTTCTGGTAGTATATACTATCAACCAGCTACTTATATCCATGCAAATTCTTCTATCCCAGCAGTGATTACAAATAAATCTACCTTTGACATTAGTGTTACTGCTGAAGTTCACATTATAGATGGAGATGAATTAACATTTTGTGATACGGTTGATTTTAATCATACTTCTACCCATGAACCAAATATTTATATGGCACTTACCGATGGTACACATGAAGCACCTGTAAACGATAACACTGCAACAGCTTCTTATATTTTAAAAGGTAGTCAAGCGAATGCTATACAATACTTAAACTTATCCTTAGGTTCTGATGGACAATTTACTGGAATGTATCATTCTTACTTAGCACCTTTAACTACTTATGATTCTGTCTCTTTTGAATTAGTAGCAACTTTAGATGACCGTAAGGCTACCGAACACGCATGGGATTCTTACATTAGTAATCTTGCAAATGGCATTTATGAAAAACCTTCCATTGAAGTAATTTATAAATTTACAGAAGTAACACAGGATGAAACAAATCCAGAAAATTATATTACAGAATATGGTGATACTTATGTAATTACAGATGCTACATTAAATCAAGAAGATTACTGGGTAAAAACTGTAATTGCAAACTCACAAATAGAAAGTGATTTACTTCCTAACACATATTATTCTTACTTAATACCAAAAAGAAAGCAAAGTTAACATTTCAACAGATAAAAATGACACTTCCTTGGCTAAATTGCCTTGAAGTGTCATTTTTCATTCCTCACTTATATCATATTTCCTCTTTTATTCAAAATTTTTTCTATAATAAATCAACCAACTTATCAGAATCAACAATACTCCTATTCCAATATAAATGAAATAAATATCCTCTGGTAATGGTTTCTTCTCCGTATTTAATACATTCAATAAAGTAAACGGATATACACTTCGAAATTGTTTCAAATTCCTAGAAATTTGCATGATACCTTCAGCATCTGCTTGTATACTTCTTAAATAATATGACACATAATCTGTCACTTTATATAAATTGCCTACTATATAAGAAACAATACACACACTAAATATAAAATCTCTATAACTCATATTTCGCGTTTCTAACATAGCATATACTCCGGTCAGTGTTGCTATAAAAAATAAAAATGGAAGACCTCTTACTGCAATCATATAGATATTGCCCCACTCATTTTCAAAAGCTAATCCCAACTTATCACATAAAAAATATAATGCTACTGCAATTGCCCCTATATACAACGCCCATCGAATCAATACAGAACCAAGAAAACTTATGAAACGTATGAAAAAAATTTGTGTTTTTGTATATGGTTGATTTAAATAAAAAATAGTAATTCCCTCTTCTTCATCACGATTCAACATATCACCAGAAACAACACACATTGCCATCGCTACCATATGTACTAAAATTAACGCTAAATAAAAAGTAAGTAATCCTTCATTCATCGCATAGACATTGGATAAACCACAAAGTGCCAATGCTTCTCTTGGCCATTCCATTGCAATTTCTTGAATTTCAGGTAAATAATCTTTCGCTATAAATGAACCTATTGCTACTATAAACATTATCAAAAAAAAGATTACCCCTGTCTTCCATAATTGCTTATACTCTTGTTTTATACTTCTTGCAATCATTCTTCGTTCTCCTTTCCTTCTTGTGTTACCATATCTTCTTCTATTGTAGAAGCTACTTGCTGTTGTATAACTACTTCCTCTATTTCGTTTTCCTGTTTTTCTTCTTTCTTACAATGAATATCTAAAATTTCACCCATACGTGCTGACTTTACTACTACATTTTTCTCCATACCACAAGCTGTTACTTTCTCTCCAATCTCTTCCCAGGAAAGTTCAGAAAGATAAGTATATTCTTCTCTATCTACACTATCTGGTTCACCAAATAACTCCTTCATTTTATCCACATCGACTTTACGAAAAACTACTTTTTTAGGTGGAATCCAATCTTTTGCTACTCTGTCTTCCTGTATCAATTCCCCCTCCTTAATATATACATAGCTATTCGCATTCTCATTAGCATCTTCATAATGCTCTGCCACTAATAAAATTGTCATACCTTCTTCATTTTTTTTCTTCAAATAAGACAATAACTTTTCAGACATTTCCTCTGTTAAAAAATTAAATGGCTCATCTAAAATCAATAACTTTGGTGATGTCAATAATGCCCCAATAATAGAAACTAACTTATTTCCCTCATACGTCATTTCTGTCAAATACTCTTTTGTATCAATCTGAAAATAATCTACTAATGAAGCTACTAACTCTTTATCTTTTACTTGATATGTTTTTGCCATCTTCCGTAAATACTTTTTTACTTTCATACCATAAAGCATTAAAATTTCATCTGGCACATAAC
>CALASV010000013.1 GCA_937888895.1 uncultured Clostridia bacterium
AATTCCAACTATAATTATATTCTGTACCATCTTTTCCTTGTTCTCCATTTGCTTCATTATGACGTATATCATACGAATATAAATCTGCTAATGTAAATCCATTATGGTCTGCGATATATACTACTTTTCCCATATCTGTTTGACGATACTTCATATAATGACATAAGGCAGAAATAAAACCTTCATCTCCCTTTAAATACCGTCGCATTTCCATACAAAAATCATCTCGATATTCTAAAAATCTGGATGGATATTTTTCCTTTAACCATTCTGGAACATCTGATATCATGAATACGGTCTGTTGTAAATAAGCATCTCCTGCAACCAAAGATACTGGTAAAATAGAATCATTAATATGAAATCCATCAATCCCATAACAACGTACCCAATGTCTTAAACAGTCTAGCATATAACTTTGACTACATTCTGTTCCAAACATCATTTCTAAATATACATCAATTCCTGCTTCATGGAAAGCATCTACCATCTGTTTTACTTCTTCTACTACTTTCTTACTATTTGCTGCATAAGACGCTTTTGGTGCAAAATAATAAGCAGAAGAAGTATATCCCCAGTAATTTACTTTTTCCACAACTTCTACTTCTTGTTCTACTAATTCAGGTTCTTCTTTCTGTCCATAATACTTATGCTCTGGTTCTCCAAGAATAACACTATGTTGATATTTATGTGCATTTTCTAACTCATCAAATTCTATGATTGGCATTAACAGAATAGCATTAATACCAAGTTCTTTTAAATAAGGAATTTTTTCTGCTAATCCTGCAAAAGTTCCTTTCTTTTTTACACCAGAGTTAGCCATTTTGGTAAATCCTCTCACATGTGCTTTGTATAAAATTAATTCTGAAAGCTCATGATGAAGATATGGTTTTCTTTCTTCTTTCTCAGGAACAAATACTTCTGCTCGAACAAATTTTGGTTCTTTCCCAAACTGTTCCCTACCATTTACTTTTACTGCATAAGGGTCACAAATGTAATTTTCTTCTGTCTGATATAAATATTCATAGCCAGTATGGCCCAATTTCTTTGAAATTGCAACAGAAATTGAAAAAATACCAGAAGCTGACTTCATCATAGGAATTACTTCTGTTGGTTCTGTTTCTCCCTTTTTATATAATACAAGATTACAGGAAGAACTTTTCGGCATAGATACTGCAAATTGATAACTATTATTTTGTAGTGATATACCAAGTGGCATATCGTTTCCTTGCTTTACTACGAATCCATTTTTTCCTTTTTCCATCTTAACCTCAATTCTGAGAGCTTTATTTTTATGTCATTTTCTTATTAGCTGAATGCTCTCTATTTTCTAGTCTTCTGTTTCGCCTTCAATTACTGTTAATATTGCTCTCTTACGAGCCATTTCATCACTTTCAAGGTATTCATCATAAGTTGTTACCTTATCAATTAAACTTCCACCTGGTACAATTTCCATAATACGATTTGCTACCGTTTGAATAAACTGATGGTCTAATGCAGTAAATAATACAACACCTGGGAACTTTATCATACCATTATTCAATGCTGTAATAGATTCCATATCTAAATGGTTTGTTGGTTCATCCATTACTAATACATTAGAACCCATAATCATCATTTTAGATAACATAACTCGTACCTTTTCACCACCAGATAATACATTTACTTTCTTTACACCTTCTTCTCCTGCAAATAACATTCTACCAAGGAAACCACGTACATAAGTCACATCTTTTTCTGGTGAAAATGGCATTAAGAAATCTACAATTGTTTCATCTACAGAAAACATTTGTGTATTATCCTTTGGAAAATATGCCTGTGTTGTTGTAATACCCCATTTAAAAGAACCAGAATCTGGCTCTAATTCGCCCATTAAAATTTTAAATAAAGTAGTTGCTGCTAATGTGTTACTTCCAACAAAAGCGATTTTATCATCACGATTTACAATAAATGAAATATTATCTAATACTTTTACTCCATTAATTGTTTTGGAAATATTTGTTACCGTAAGCACTTCATTACCAATTTCTCTGGCAGGACGAAAATCAATATAAGGATATTTTCTAGAAGAAGGACGAATATCATCCAATTCAATTTTTTCCAATGCTCTCTTTCTTGAAGTTGCCTGTTTCGATTTCGAAGCATTTGCAGAGAATCTTTGAATAAATTCTTGTAATTCCTTAATCTTTTCTTCCTTCTTCTTATTGGCTTCTTTCATCTGTTTTACCATTAACTGACTAGATTCATACCAGAAGTCATAGTTACCAGCATATAACTGAATTTTCGCATAATCAATATCAGCAATATGAGTACATACTTTATTTAAGAA
>CALASV010000014.1 GCA_937888895.1 uncultured Clostridia bacterium
AGTCACAGTTTGGATAGAAGTCTGTCCCCGGTCTCTGACCTTGGAAGCCTGCTGCGATAGCGTTGTGACCAACCATTTCTTCTTCACAACCTTCAGGAAGATTCTGATTACCATTCATTAAGTCTTTGATAATACACATCATCTTAACAACGAATCTCAAATCTGCATCTGTTTCTTCTGGTGTCTTTTGTACTGCTTCTGGATTCTTATCAAAACCGATGATACATTTTTCCTTTGCCCAAGCATAAGCCTTTTCAAATTCTGCTTCATCATAAATACCCTTATCCATACGACGGATAATTTCTACTTCGTCTACAGATTCTACTCTCATTCCTAAATAGGATTCGATAAAATCTGGGTCGATAATAGAACCACCAATACCCATACAGATAGAACCAATCTGTAAGTAGGATTTACCTCTCATTGTAGCTACAGCTACTGCTGCACGACCAAAACGAAGGAGTTTTTCTTCTACGTCTGCTGGAATATCTGTTGCATCTGCATTCTGTACATCATGTCCATAAATACCAAAAGCTGGAAGACCTTTCTGTGCATGAGTAGCTAATACGGAAGCAAGATATACAGCACCCGGACGCTCTGTACCATTAAAGCCCCAAACACCTTTAATTGTTCTTGGGTCCATATCCATCGTTTCAGCACCATAACACCAACAAGGAGTTACAGTTAAAGTAACTTCAACGCCTTCTTTTGCAAAATAATCTGCACAAGCTGCTGCTTCACCTACACGACCAATTGTAGTAGGAGCGATAACAACCTTTACAGGCTCACCATTACTATACTTTAAGTTTTCTTCAAATAACTTCTTTGCAGAACGAGCCATATTCATAGTCTGTTCTTCTAATGATTCTCTAACCTTTAAATAGCCACGTCTGCCATCGATGGTTGGACGGATACCGATAACTGGGTATCTGCCAATTAATCTGTTTTCTGCCATAAAAAACCCCTTTCTGTCACTTGCGACTTGGTCTTAGCTGACCAGATATAAGACTTTTATTTTTCTTTTTTAAACATATATGACAAAATTATTGTAATCCATTTTCAGAAATTTGTCTAGTATTGTTACTTTATTTTTCTTCTTTTCTTGTTACTCATAACATCCTATCAATACTTGTTTTCCTTCAAATGCAAATCCATATTTATAAATTTGCTCTTTCCTAAATCCTTTTGCAAATAAAATCGCTTCATATTGTTTTTCTTCTATTTGTTTTAATGCCGTTTTTACTGTATCTTCTAAAGAGTCTTCTTTTTTAGAATTGCGTACCTTAAATTCTAAAATAATAGCATTTTTTCTTTTATCAATCGGTTCTAACATCACATCATATCTACCATAACCACTTTCCCGATTCGACGTTAATACATAATCTTCCGTTAATTCTATCAATAAACCTAACACAAACCCATGATAAAAACGCTCTGGTTCCATTTTCGAGTTTCTTTTCCCTGTATCAAAATGGCTAAACACATCTCTTGTTACTTCATTCATATAAATATTCATTTCTTCCACATCATTACGCAACAATGCCTTTACAAAGCCACCATAAGCTACTTCGGTTTCCTCAAACCAATCTTGCACTAACCCAAAGAACATACTAAGTACTTCTCCATTTGTCAAAGCCAATTCATATTGTGTTCTTTTTCTAGGAATTTTACTAACTTCTTTCTTTACTACTTTTAAATAACCACTTGCTAATAATAAACTCCATACACTGATTTCACTATCTCCAATACGATTGTATACAATTTGTTCTTCAATCGCTGTAATAATAGTTTCTCCTTTTAACAACTGTTCCATGCTAGATTTCAAATTGATATTACCTTCTCGCAACAATTTACTCACCAAACGATTACTACTTGTATTTGCCCAATACGTATCATATTTTCCTGTATCTAAAAAATTTAATACAGACCATGGATTATAAATATCTTTACACATTCCAAACGTAAAGCCATCGTACCATTCTTTTACTCCTTGTTTTTCGTGTTCTAAACCAAATTCGTCTAATGACAAAAAAACTTCTTCTTCTGTAAATCCAAATGCTGTCGCATATTCATCCGAAGTTGTCGTGACTACTTTTAAATGATTTAAGTCAGAAAAAATAGATTCTTTACTTACTCTAGTAATTCCTGTCATCATTGCTCGTTCCAAATAAGGATTTGTTTTAAAAGTAGCATTAAATAAACTTCTTGTAAAAGAAACTAACTGTTCCCAAAATCCATTCACATAAGCTTCCTGCATTGGAGTATCATATTCATCTAACAAAATAATGACTTTTTTTCCATAATATTGATAAAGAAAATTAGATAATTCATGTAAAGCCATCGTGGCTTCACTATCACTCATAACCCCTAATAATATTTTATCAAAAAACTCTTTCTCTGCAAAAGTCAAACTATCACTTTCTTTTACAAAGGAATATTTTGCATATAATTTTTTTAATGAAAAATAAATTTTTTCCTTTGTAGTAACATAATTATTTTCTTTGATATGAGCAAATGATAAACTAATGACAGGATATGTCCCTTGTATTACACGATACTTTTCTTCTTGCCAAATAGAAAGTCCTTGAAATAACTCTGCTCGATTCGCATATTCTACTGAAAAAAACTTCTCTAACATACTCATATTCAATGTTTTTCCAAAACGGCGTGGTCTAGTAATTAAAGTCACACTATCCCCACTCTCCCACCACTCTTTCATGAACGCTGTTTTATCAATATAGAAATAATTTTTTTGAATCAGTTCTTCAAAATCTTGTATGCCAATTGCTACGGTTCGTTTCATGCTAATCAATCATTCCTTTCGCTTTGTTTAATCACAAATAGTCATGGAAATTATCATTTTTCACACTATCTTCTATTCCTTTTTCTTTTCTAGTTTACCACAAAAAAGCAAATAGGTCAGCTTTATTTTTCTTCTTTTCTCATTAGTTATTGTCATAACATAATTTTTCAAAAAAAATGCACCCTATTTCACAATAGGGTACACTTTTGTATCACTTTTTATTTTTCATCGTCTTTAAATTCCCAATTCCAGTTATAATCATCTAAAATTGCTTCTAATCTTTCACGAATTACTTTACTTACATCAAAAATTATTTTACCAACTGGACTTGCAAAAGAATTATCTTCAAATTCTACATCATCTGCTATTTTAATTCCATTACCTTTTTTTTATTATATTTAATGGTGTGTAACAGCCTATTAAAATTTTTATTTTCATATTATAACTTTTTAATTTTATTTTAAATAAAACTCAAGAGCAGAACCCGAAGCTATTTCTACTCCATTAAACGCTTCTTTCGCAATAGAAATTACTTTGTAACCTTTTTCCATACTATCTTCTGCATCATTAAACTTATAGATACCTTTATCAGAGAATTTTTTATTCTTCAAACCTGTAATACTAAGGCTCTTATATTCTTCATCTGCCCATGCAAAGTTATAGAAATCATTTACTGGTAGTGCTGGCTTAGCAATATCTTCTTCTCCAATATATTTTACAGTAATATTATTATCCTTTGCATAATCTTCAGCATTAGAATCTTTTACAGTCCATATAACAAGTTCTTCACTACATCCTTCAAAAACATTGTCATATAAGTAAGTATCTTCTGATGGAATCACAACTTCTGTTAAGTTCTTACAATCCTTAAATGCATACTCACGAATCATTGTAACACTGGTAGGAATTTCTACTTTTGTCAATGATTCACATTTTTCAAATACATTCTCTCCTATCAAATTTAAGTTTTCTGGCAAAGTAATCTTAGTTAAAGCAGAACAGTTAGAGAAAGCGTATTCTTGAATGTTTCTTAAAGTTTTTGGAAGAACTATAGTTTCTAATTTAGTCAGATTAGCAAAAGCTCGAGTACCAATTACTAATACATTTTCCCCTTCTATTGTTTCTGGGATTTCAAGACTGATAGCTTCCTTATTTAAAAATTCACTAATCGCTACTCCGTCTCCAACTCCACCACTAAGCCATACTCCATACCATTCCATAAAATCTTCTATTGTAGGAACATAAGTATCATCAATATACTGAACTTTAATGTTATTTGCTTTTGCATATTCATCTGCCACAGAGCCTTCTGGTGTGTAAATCACTACATTTTTAGCATCTTTGAAAATATCTGTAGCCATTTCTTTCACGCTACTAGAAATTACAATTTTTTCTAATGCTGTACACTTTTCAAATGCACGATTACCAATATATTTTACACTATCTGGAATTGTAATTTCTTTTAAGCCAGTACAATTTGCAAATGCACTATATTCAATGCTTGTTACATTTTCTGGAATCGTAAATGATGTTAAACCAGTACAATAAGAAAATGCACTACTATTAATTACTTTTACTCCATCTGGAATGACAAGTTCTGTTAAACCAATACAAGAACTAAATGCACCTGAGCCAATCTCTATAACACTTTCTGGAATCTTAATTTCTGTTAATTTAGGACAACCAGAAAATGCATAAGAACCAATTTTTTCTACACTGTCTGGAATCGTAACACTTACTAAATTATCACAACTATTCAATAAACTATCTGCTACTTCTGTAATACCTTCTGGAATTACAAATTCTGTCAAAGCATCACAACCAGAAAATGCACTTCTTCCCAATTCTGTTACTGTAGCTGGAATATCAATTTTCTCTAATTTTCTACAGCCTCTAAATGCACCATAGCCAATCACCTCTAAATTGTTAGAAAGTTGTACAGAAGTAAGGTTATGACAATATCCAAATGCATTCCCCCAAAGAACAGTTACA
>CALASV010000015.1 GCA_937888895.1 uncultured Clostridia bacterium
AGTTGTTCAGAGGTTTCTGCAAAGTTATCAAAACAGAAAAAGTGATCGACATTGCGGTTTTAACGGCTGCAACAGAAAAAGCAGTAGAAACAGCGTATAAAGCTGTTATGAAGCCAAAAGAAGGAACAATTCTTACTGTAGCGAAAGGTGGTGCAGAACGTGCAGCACAATTAGCAGATGAAACAGAAGATGTTGTTTACTTCTTAGAAGAAGTAGTAAAGCATATGGAAGAAGTGCTTGCTTATACACCAGAATTATTACCTGTATTAAAAGAGGCAGGTGTAGTAGACTCTGGTGGACAAGGCTTATTAGAAATTATGAAGGGTGTTTTAGATGCAGTTACTGGTAAAGAAGTAGATGTTGAAATTCCAGTAGCAAAGCCAGTAGTAAAGGCTGTTGGTGCTGCATCTGAAGAAATTTCTACAGCAGATATTAAGTTTGGTTATTGTACTGAGTTTATTATTATGTTAGAAAAAGAATATACAATGGATACGGAGGCTGATTTTAAAGCATTTTTAGAGTCAATTGGTGATTCTATCGTTGTAGTATCTGATGATGATATTGTAAAGGTACATGTTCATACAAATGACCCTGGTTTAGCAATTCAAAGAGCACTTACTTATGGTTCTTTAACTAAGATGAAGATTGATAACATGAGAGAAGAACATAATGAACGTGTTATTTCTAATACAGAAACTCCAAAAGAAACAAAACCAGTAAAAGAAAGAAAGAAAACAGGATTTGTAGCAGTATCGATTGGTGCTGGTATGAATGAAATTTTTGAAGGATTAGGCGTTGACTATGTCATTGCTGGTGGTCAGACAATGAATCCAAGTACAGATGATGTATTAACTGCAATTGAAGAAATCAATGCAGATACGATTTATATATTCCCAAATAATAAAAATATTATTTTGGCAGCAGAACAAGCAAAGCAATTGACAGAGGATAAAGAAATCGTAGTAATACCATCAAAAACAGTTCCTCAAGGAATTGCAGCTTTGATTGGTTATGCAGAAGATAAGTCTGTAGAAGAAAATGTAGAAAACATGATAGAAGAAATGAAGAGAGTAAAAACAGGTCAAGTAACTTATGCTGTTCGTGATACAAGCATCGATGGAATGGAAATTAAGCAAGGAAATATTATGGGTATTGATGATTCTACCATTCGTGCTGTAGGAGATACGGTAGAAGAAACAGCATATAAACTCTTAGTTCATATGGTAGATGACGACTCTGAATTAGTTACTTTGTATTATGGGGAAGAAACAACAGAAGAAGAAGCAGAAGAATTAGCACAAAGACTTAATATGGCTTATCCATCTGTGGAAGTGGAAGTTCATCCAGGAAATCAGCCAATCTATTATTATGTTATTTCTGTAGAATAAGAAAGATATACATTTGGTTGTTATTTAGTTTAGTAATATTATGAAACAGCCTACTCTACTTCCTATTTTTTCGGACACGCTCTCGCTCAGGAAAAAACGGAGCAGTACTAGGCTCGAAAGAACCTCGCCAAGGACTGCCGTTTTTTCATGGTCCTTA
>CALASV010000016.1 GCA_937888895.1 uncultured Clostridia bacterium
TATGATGGTCAAGATTTATTAAAGATTACAGAAGAAGATTTCCACAAAATTCGTGGTGATAAAATTGCTATGATCTTCCAAGATCCAATGTCTAGTTTAAATCCAATTATGCGTATTGGTAAGCAGTTAACAGAAGCGATGTTATTAAAGGGGAAAGTTCGTCAGAAGTCTAGTAAAGAAAATTTCAATTTTACATTAAAAGAATTAGAGAAAGCTATGATTGCTTCCTTAGATGGAAAAGATGGGAAGACAGCTTCTGATATGACAACGCTTTGTAATAATTTTCATAAATTTGAGTTTAAACAAATTGAGTTAGAACAAGCTTATAATACAGCACATGAATCTGCGATAGAAGCAGTAGATGCAATCAAAGATGTAGTATTTCACATTGAGAAAAATGCATTTGCAAAGGATGAAAAATATTCGATTAATGAAATTATTCGTCTTTCTAAAGAAACAAAGAATACTTATGTAGTTCATGGAACAGATGCAGAAAAGTTAGATGCGTTAGTTACTGAGTTAAAGACAGTATCTGTCAATGAAATTAAAGAAAAGTCTTATACAAATACAGAACGTATCTTAAAAGAACTTCAGAAAATATTAGAAAAAGCTTTAGAAAATCAGCAACCAGACTTTTTTAGTATGGGTTGTTATGTGGCATTTTCTGGAAAACCAGTTCCTAATATGCCAATTCCTAAATTAAATGAAATGATGCGTAAATATGCAGATGATACGTTAATTAATGAGTTTCGTCATTATGCACAATCAGCACTTGCTTATAATGTAAAGAAGTATAATGAATTAAAAAGAGAAGCATTAAAAGTATTAAAGGCGAAGCGTGATGTATTTACACAGGAAAATTTAGATAGAAAAGCTTGTTTTGATGCTGCTGAGATAATGACAAAGGCCATAGAAGCTTCGATTGACCGTTTAGAAATTCATAAAGATGGTCTTGCGTATGTATTTGGTGTAAGTATTAAGTCTGACTTAAATACGTATTTTGAAGGTATTGAAAAAAATAAAGTTGCTGCAAAATTACATGAGAAACAGCAAAGAAAATATGACCACTTAGTAAATTTAGGAAAACAGCCATCTTGGAAGGTAACTCCTTCTACGGCAGTAGATTTAGAAGTAGCAAAAGATACGACAGTTTCTTTGATTGACCGTATGATTGCTCATTATGAAGAAATTTTAGCTTCTGAGACACAGAAGGATTTTAATAAGGCTACGTATGAATTGATTAAATATTTTAAGGAAAATGCTTCTGGTATTGTTATGAAAGTAACAAAGTCTATGGCAAAGTATAAAGCACTGAAGTTAATGGAAGAAGTAGGTATTTCTGATACAAGAAGACGTTATAATCAATATCCATTTGAATTTTCTGGTGGTATGAGACAGCGTATTGTTATTGCGATTGCATTGGCTGCCAATCCAGACATTTTGATTTGTGACGAACCAACAACAGCACTTGACGTAACAATTCAGGCACAGATTTTGGAATTGATTAATAAATTAAAAGAAGAAAAAGGTTTAACAATTATCTTTATTACGCATGACCTTGGTGTTGTTGCTAATATGGCTGATAGAATTGCTGTTATGTATGCTGGTAAGATTGTAGAATATGGTACAAGTGAGGAAGTATTTTATGCTCCAGCTCATCCTTATACTTGGGCGTTACTTTCTGCTATGCCTGATGTGGAAACAAATGAGAGATTGGAATCTATTCCAGGAACTCCTCCAAATATGATTTATCCTCCAGTGGGAGATGCATTTGCAGATAGAAATAAGTATGCATTAAAGATTGATTTTGAGAAACAACCACCAATGTTCCAAATTAGTGAAACTCATTCCGCAGCTACTTGGTTATTACATCCAAATGCACCAAAGGTAGACCCACCAAAGATTATTACAGAGCGTATTGCTAGAATGAGAGCGAAGGGAGGACAAGACAATGTCTAAGCAAGGTGAAACCCTGTTGCGAGTAGAAAATCTCTGTCAGTATTTTGGTAGAAATAAAGCAGTAGATAATGTTAGTTTTGAAGTAAAAAAGGGAGAAGTATTTGGTTTAGTAGGGGAATCTGGTTGTGGAAAAACAACAACAGGTCGTTCCATTATTAAACTATATAATATTACTTCTGGAAATATTTATTTCAAAGGAGAAAGAATATCTGCTGGTACACTGTCGTATAAAACAAATATATTAGAAGCAAGAAAAACTTTTAATAAAGAAAAAGAGGAAATTGAAAAATCTTCTTTGAGTTCTGCAGAAAAGAAAAATAAGATTGCAGAAAAGAAAGCACAATTAGATAGTTATGTAAAAAAGCAAAATGAGGAAATGCGAGAAGCAATCAAAGACCATAAAAGACGTAGATGTGTTACAGAAATTCAGATGATTTTTCAAGACCCAATTTCTTCGCTTGACCCTCGTATGACCGTTGGTCAGATTATTGCAGAAGGTTTAATTATTCGTGGAGAAAAGGATAAAGAAAAGATTAATAAGAAAGTATATGAAGCGTTAGAAATGGTAGGTTTAGTACGTGAACACGCAGGTCGTTATCCACACGAATTTTCTGGTGGACAAAGACAGCGTATTGGTGTAGCAAGAGCTGTTATTATGAATCCAGAAATGATTATTGCAGATGAGCCAGTTTCTGCACTAGACGTATCTATTCAAGCACAAGTTATCAATTTGTTAGATGATTTACGTCATAAAATGGGATTGACCATTTTGTTCGTTGCACATGACCTTTCCGTTGTAAAATATTTTTCTGATAGAATTGGTGTTATGTATTACGGTAAGATGGTAGAACTTGCAACTTCAGAAGAGTTGTTTAAGCATCCACTTCATCCATATACAAAATCATTATTGTCTGCCATTCCTATGCCAGATCCAGAGTATGAAAAGAAGCGTCAAAGAATTACGTATGTTCCATTAGCAGAACATGATTATAGTGTAGACCTTCCAAGTTTGAGAGAAGTTTCTCCGGGACATTTTGTACATTGTAATCAGGCAGAATTTGAAAAAATACAAAAAATTCTTGCACAAGATAAGTAATAGAGAATTGTAAAAAGCCTACTTTATTTCGTAGATAATACGAAGCAGAGTAAGGCTTTTACTTTAGATAGGATAGTAAATTTAAGAGAGTAGAATGGAGAAGGAATGAAGAAGTATTTAATACAATTAATAGTTGGAATTGGAATTGCGATAGCCATTATGTATTATCGGATGCCACAAATGACGGAAGGGATTTCTGGAATTATGATGGCAATGAGTGATGGTTTTGCTGTGGTAGGATTGTTATATTTTGGGTTTGGTGGTTTGATGCTTGTTTCTACCACAGGTTTTTTTGATATTTTTAGTTATGCATTTAAAAAAGGAGCACATGCATTTGTTCCGAATTATGGTGCTGATTTAGGAAATTATTATGATTATAAGATGGAACGAAAAGAAACAAGAAGTAAGGAAACAGAAAAATCGACTTTAATTTTAGGAGTTATTTTTTTATTAGTTTCTGGTTTATTTACAATGATTTGGTATCAATTAGTATAGAAAGATAAAATATATGAAGTATAAACAGTTACAGTATGCATTGAAAATGGTATTGTTAGATGTAGAAAATAAATATGAATTATGGAAAGAAAATTTAAGAGAAGAAGGAATTTTAGTCGTTGTAATAGCAGATAAGTTAAAAAAAGAAATTCCTCTATTGGACATAATAGGGGAATTTGGTGTAGGAGTTTTGGATTGTCTTTTTATTACAAAGGAAGAAAAACATCATCAAATAGCAAAGAAATTTGGAATAGCAGTAGTAGGGTGTATGGAACAGGGATGTGAAACTCCAAAAACGAAAGTTTTATTAGAAAATTTAGAAGAAGTTTCTGTTTCTTATTTGAATTTAATTTTTTGTCATGCAAATGGATTGCCTGCTACTATTGCAGAAACAAAACGTTGTTATATTAGAGAATTTACAAAGAAAGATATTCCTATACTTTATGAAATTTTACAAGAAAAGGAAGTAGCAAGATTTTTATCAGAAAAACTAGAGGAAAAAGAAGAAATAGAACAGCTGATGGCATATATTTCTTATGTGTATTCTTTTTTTGAATATGGATATTGGGGAATTTTTTTAAAAGATACGAATGAATTAATAGGTCGAGCCGGATTTCAAGAAGGAAGTTGGCCTTTAGAAGTAGGCTATGTGATTAAAAATGAACTTTGGGGAAAAGGTTTAGCGACAGAAGTTTTATCAGAATTGCTTGTTTATGGAGAGGAAGAACTAGGTTGTCAAGAGTTTTTTGTAAAAATTGTAGAGAATAATAGAGCATCCATAAGAGTAGCAGAAAAATGTGGTTTCAATGATACAAAAAAAGAAGAAATATTATATAGAGAGGATGAAAAACAAGTAAAAATAAGAGTATTTCATCGGGTGGTATGTAATGAGCTGTTGTAAAATTCCATTGTGAATTTTTAACAGCTCGTTGTATTATTAGAAAGAAAAGAGTTGTTTATGGAGTTGGTGTGGCAGTTCCACCATTATTTGCACCATTTTCATTTCCTGTACCGTTCATTGTGTCATTGGTTTGATTATGATTTCTATCGTTATTAGTATCTGTACCAATATCGTTTACAGCATCACCAATACCATCAATCACATTACCAACACCATCAATAATGCCATCGCCGACATCTTCGATACCATTTGTAATACCAGTACCTAAATTGTCATTATTGTTTGTGTCATTAGTTGTGCCATTATTATTGGTATTGTTTGTTGAATTATTGGTTGTACCATTATTATTAGTGTCGTTTATTGTGTTATTATTGTTTGTATCATTAGTGTTACTGCCATTATTCATGTCAGTACCGTTCGTTGTATTATTATTGTTATTCATACCGTTGTTACCATTGTTTAAATCATCGCTATGATTTGGTGTAACAGTAGGTGTATTTGTTGGTGTTGGAGTTTGTTGTCCATAAGTGCCTTCTGTTACAGAATTGTTATTGCTGTTGCCATCGTCTCTGCCACATGCAGTAAATCCACATAACATAAGACAGCAAACTACCAACATATAGATTGTTTGCTTTTTCATAAAGCACCTCCTATAAAAAATAATAAATTTAACGAAAGAGTATCGTTTAAGAGTATTATTTGCGTGAATAAAAATGTTATGCATGGAAAGATTAGTGACATCTGAGAAATTTTTTGGTACAATAGGAATGCTGAAAATAAATAGAAATTTTTAATTATCAAAAATGAATTTTTTAGTTAAAAGGAAGAAGTAGTAGAGTGGATAGTATATGTCTATTTTGCAAAGTAAAAGAAAGGGAGAAAAATGGAAATAGAACGCAAATTTACAATAAAGAAATTGCCAGAAGATTTAGAATGTTATGAAAAAAAAGAATTAGAACAAGCGTATCTTTGTACGAATCCAGTTGTTCGTATTCGTAGAAGTAATGAAGAATATTATTTAACTTATAAGTCAAAAGAAGATTTGACATTAAAAAAAGATGCGACAGCACGATGTTGTGAAGAAGTAGAGCTTCCTTTGAAAAAAGAAGCGTATGAGCATTTAAAAACAAAATCTGATGGACAAGTAATTACAAAAACAAGATATATTATTCCTATCGAATGTAATCGTAAGATAGAATTAGATATTTTTCATGGATATTTAGATGGGCTTATTTTTGCAGAAATTGAGTTTGAAAGTGAAGAAGAGGCAGCAGCTTGTGAGATTCCAGAATGGTTTTTAGAAGATGTTACCTTTGATAGACGATATAGCAATGCATTTATGACAAAATTTTCTTCTTATGAAGAGTTGATGAGTTGGAAAGAAGATAGAAAGGAAAAGTAATGAAAAAAGGCGAAGAATATTGTGGTATTGTAGAAAAAGTAGAATTTCCAAATAAGGGAATTGTGAATATAGAAGATAGAAAAGTGATTGTAAAAAATACGATTCCGGGGCAAAATATTCGGTTTCGTATTTCCAAACTTCGCAGGGGACGAGGAGAAGGAACCTTATTAGAAGTAATAGAAAAAATGTGCTAT
>CALASV010000017.1 GCA_937888895.1 uncultured Clostridia bacterium
TAGCTATTCGGTTATGAGTAAGTAGCGAAGCGGATTACGAATATCCGATTGACTTTAAGTTTTCTATTGCTTTTTTTCCTCTGCTTTTATAACTTTTTCTTTTTCTACCTTTTCTTCTTTTTGTAACTTTTTCTCTTTCTGTTCTTTTTCTTCCTGTTGTTCTTTTGTATTAATTCTATAATATATTTCTGCTAAATGTTTGTAATATTTCGTATCTATCTTTTCATATTGTTCTTCTAATAATCTCCATCTCCAGTTTTCTCCCACACTAGATGGAGCATTTAATCTAGCAGAATTATCTAAATATAATAAATCTTGCATTTGGAAAATGGCTACACGACAATTTGTAGAATATACTCGTTTAATAATTGCTCTTGGAATATCATAAGGATTTTGTGCATCATAATATTCTGCGATTCTCCATTGTCTTGCTTCGTCAATACTAGAAAGAGCACCTACTAATGTTTCATTATCATGTGTTCCAATATAAATAATAGAATTATCATGTGTATAATTGTGTGGCAAGTAGGCATTATCTGGTGTTAAATCTAAGGCAAAACCAAGAATTTTCATTCCTGGATAATTATTTTCTTCAATCAAGTCAATTACTGGCTGAGTTAATACGCCTAAATCTTCTGCAATAATTCTTCCACTTCCAATAGTACTATTAATCATATCAGTTAACTTCTTGCCAGGACCTTTCTTCCATTCACCATCTATTGCTGTTTCACATTCTGCTGGAATTGAGTAATAGTTAACAATACCAATAAAATGGTCAATACGAATGACATTATAATGATAGGAAGAGAATAACATACGCTGTTTCCACCAATCAAATCCATTTTCTTCCATTACATCCCAACGATACAATGGATTTCCCCAACGCTGTCCTGTTGCAGAGAATAAATCTGGTGGCACTCCTGCAATATTGATTTGTCTTAAATCTTCATCTAATTCAAACACATCGCTATGTACCCAAACATCGCAACTATCCATCGCTACATACAATGGAATATCTCCAATAATTTCAATACCAAGGTCATTGACATAAGCTTTTAAATTTGTCCACTGTTCATCAAATTTGTACTGACAGAATTTCCAAAATTCAATTTCTTGTTTTAACTTCTTTTCATAACGACTTACTGCTTCTGGTTTACGAAGACGAATATCATCATCCCAATCTGTCCAAGACCTACCTTTAAATTCTCCCTTTAATGCCATGAAAAAACAATAATCAGAAAGCCAATATGCATTATCTTGTTCAAATTTTTTAAATCTTTTCGTGTCTGCATGAGAACTTCTTGCAAATGCCTGACGAAGTACAGTAAAACGATTTCCATAAATTGTACCATAATCTACTTTTGCTGGTTCTTCTCCCCACTCTCTTTCGTCTAATTCTTCCTGCTTTAACAATCCTTCTTCCACCAGAATATCCAAATCAATAAAATATGGATTTCCCGCAAACGCTGAGAAAGACTGATATGGACTATCTCCATAGCTAGTTGGTCCAATTGGAAGTACTTGCCAATAAATACTTCCTGTTTCTTTTACAAAATCGGCAAATCGGAACGCTTCCTTTCCTAATGTACCAATTCCGTATGGACTTGGTAGAGAAGTGATTGGCATTAAAATACCTGCACCTCGCTTTAATCCACCTGCTTTTTTCTTTTCCATGTTGTTTTCCAAACCTTTCTTATGTTTATTGTTACATTTCAATCCACAGTCGGTAATTTTACGGAGTCTGACATAGTCGTAAAAACGACTGTGACTTGACTTCATGTCAGAGGGGATACCGATTTCTCTCCGCCCCTCTAACATTTCGCTTCTTTTTGTCAATTCTTATTTTTTATGCTTTAAATCCACGATTATAATCTTGTAAATTATAATACGATTCATTTAACTTACCTTTTCCGTAAGTCAAACCTGCATAAACTTGTTGTACATTTTGCATTACTGCACCTTTTGTATCTTGGTCTTTAATTCCATCAAACCCTGCTCGAAGTTTGCCAATCACCATTTCTACATCTTTGAGAGGTTCTAAATTTCCACTCACTCTTGCCCTTGCTAACATTTTATTTACATAAATATAAAGACTCATTAACTGATAGGAAATTCCAAAAGAGAAATCTAACGATTCCATCAATTCATTCAAGAAACGATTGGCATGAGTTAAATCTGCTTGATATTGCTTTTCATTATGAAAAGCTTTTGCATCTCTTGCATTTTGTATATCATCTAAAATAATATCATACATAATAACAACAAGCTCTCTTGGTGAAGCTTGAGATACTCGTAATGTGTAAGTCTGAATTTGCTCTTGTGTCATAACAAAAACTCCTCTACTCTAAAAAAGTAAGTTATTATACTCTTTCAAGAAAGAAATACCATGTCAAAGACATGGTATTTCTCTTTTTAATACCTAAGCAACATTATAACATATTTTTTCTAAAAATACTAGCTTTGTAATAAACTTAAAATACTTTGTGGACGTTCATTTGCTTGTGCAAGCATCGAAGTTGCAGCTTGTGTTAATACTTGATTTTGTGTATAATCAGCCATTTCTCCTGCCATATCAGTATCTTCAATACGAGATAACGCTTCTGTTAAATTCTCAGCAGAAACATCTAAGCTATTAATAGCATGGTCTAAACGATTTTGGTAAGCACCCAATTTGGAACGAATTTCAGAAACTTCATTAATAGCTGCATCAAATAATGAAATTGCTGCAGACGCACCTTCTTGTGTTCCAATATTTGCTGTATCAATATTTAATGTAGTTGTATCTACTCTTGGAATACGAACTTCTACTGTTTGACCTTCATTTGCACCAATTTGTAATGTCATTGGACCAACATCTAACACCGTTACTGTAACTGTATTTGTTACTTTTCCTGTTACTTGAAATACCATTTCAAAATCATCACGGTCTCTAACTGTTACATAATCACCATTTGCACTTACAGTCGCAGTATTACTAAAACCTTCTTCAAGTTTAATAGAAGCATCTTTTCCTTTCCATGTAACATTTTGATCATTTTCATCAAAAACTAAAGACGATAACCCAATCTTACTTGCTAATTCTTCGTCTGCATAAACTTTAATTTCTGCATCTGAACCATAATCTTTTGTCATAAAAACTAAATTCTTACCTTTCGCTTCTGTAGCAGGAGCCACTGTATACTGATTTTTATCATCTAATTGCGTATTATTTGTATATGCTACTTCAATTCCCATTTCTCCACATACGTCATTTAGTTTTTGTAAAATATCATCTGGATCTGAACCAGCTGGAATTGTAATATTTTGATTATTTACAGTAACAACATAATCTTTTTCTGTCTTTTCAGTATTTTCCATTGTAACACCTGTACCAAATATTACTGCTGGCTTTGCTGGTTCAGTACCTACAGAAAATTTATAATCTTGCACATTTACTGTATCTGATAACGAAATTAACTTCACATTTGGATCGCTAGAATAAGACCGTCTATCCATTGTTCCATCTAATAACTTCTTTGTATTAAATTCTGTTGTTTCTGAAATACGATTGATTTCATCTTTTAACTGGTCTACTTCTGCCTGTAATTGTGCTTTATCTTCATCTGTTGATGTTCCGTTTGCTGCCTGTACCGATAATTCTCTCATTCTTTGTAACATTTCTTCTACTTCAATCAATGCACCTTCTGCTGTCTGAATAATCGAAATACCATCGGAAGCATTTCTAGATGCTTGATTTAAGCCTGCTATCTGTGTTTTCATCTTTTGGGAAATTGCCATTCCTGCGGCATCATCTGCGGCACGATTGATACGAAGACCAGATGATAAGCGTTCCAAACTCCTTCCAAGAGCTGAATCATTTTTTCCTAAAATATTGTTTGTATTTAATGCTGAAATATTATGATTAATTCTCATATATAATTTTCCTCCACTTTCCTATTTTTCTGCCTCTATTCACTCTAAACCTATCTATATTTTTTATTTCTACAACCATATTGAGTTTGCTATAAAAACTTATGCATACATAAAATCTGAATCTGCATTACGCACATGAACAACTAAAGACCTTGCAATTCGATACAATTTATTATTATCCGAACCAGTATCTTCGCCTTCTGGTACCTCTTTATACATACCATCTGTCTGATAATTATATGTAGTTTGTGCTACTTCTTCTGTTCCATAATAAATAGAACCAATTTGAATGCGATTTTGTGAAAGTATTGCAGTTAAATTCAATTGTCTATCTTTTAATGCTTGTGTACCTTCTCTTACATCACTTGTAATGAAACATTTCATTTTATTATTTTCAATACTAGCTTCACAAGAAACTTTACCAAGATTTTCTGTTGGAATATCTACTAAAAGCTTTGCTCTATCTTCGCCTTTTGTCATAATCGTTACATTCATATTGACAATATCTCTACCTGTATCGACTGGAATTTGATAAAATTCTCGTTTACTTAAACGATTCATAAAGCGAATACCAACTTCCATCTTTTTAATTGCCTTAGAATCTTGTTTTGTCATAATTGGGTCTCGCACCAATTTTGATTTCATTTCCTTACTTTCATTCATAAACGACTGATATGCTGCTTGCATTGTTTCTTTATCTTCCATAAACTCTGTAAAATCTGGTAAAATTGGTTCTTCTCCAGAATCCATCAATTTAAATCGTTTCCAATCTTTAAAAATTGTCATATCATTTGCTAATAAATTTTTTGCAGCTTCTACATTTTCTACTGTTGTTAAAATACTATAATCTTCTAAAAATCTTGTAGCATTTTGACCAGTGGCAGCAAGATTACGAACACTTTCTAACTGGTCTTTTGCTACCTCCAAAGTATCAGTAGAAAGTTCACTAATAGTATTATCGACTTGTTCTGCTAATTTACTTACGATTTCTGCATTTTTCCCTGCTTTTTCCATCAAACCTTCTGTTAACTGCTGATTTGTCACACCTTGTCCATGAGGAGTTTTCGTAGCAGATTGAAATGCATCATTAATCAATGTATTAATACCTTTTGCTTTTCCACTACGAATTGCTGTCAATAAATTTTGCAATGTCAGCTCTTGTCCATTACGAAAAACACTTCCGATAGCTTCTTCTTCCGAACCACCAATTTGATGTAAGGTTCGATACACATCCATATAAGCTTGTCGTTCCTCTGGTGTAATTTCTTTCTTTTTCTCTAAATTAATTAAGAAAATACTATAATTATCCTCGGTTGTAATACCTTCTTGTTCTTTAATTTCTGCTATTTTTGCTGTTAAACTTTCAATCGATTGCTCTAATGGATTGATTCCATCACGAATCATACGAACAGTAACAGCAGGGTGAAGTTCTTTTAATACATGTTGTAATTGTTCATCATAGTCTCTTACTTTTTCTACATTTTCTCTTGTTACTTCTACAGAACCATATCCAAGCACACGCACTGCTCTACGATTTTGATGATTCAATGGTAATCCAATATTTTGTAGCAAATGGTCGGAATTAGCAAATGCTTTTTGTATATTATCACCAACTTTCTTACTTGGTGATGTCATTACGGTTTCATAATTTTCCTGATACCGTTTTAATGTCATGTTGGAAATTCCTGTTTGATGTAATTCATCTAATGTAATTTGATTTCCAGTATTCATCGTATCTACAATTAAGGTAGCAGGCATATTTTTTAATTCATCAAGCTTTCTACTTGTATCTCTTAAAAGCTCCATACCTTCTGCACTTGCTGCCACTCCTGCCTGTGTAAAGAAGCTTGAGAAAAATCTTGCTTCCAAAGTACGCAAGTTATCTAACAACTTATCCATGCTTACAGTATCAATTCGAATACCTTCTTTTGCTAAACGATATCCTGCTTCATACGTCATTTGTGCACGAATTTCTTCTAACTGTCTTCTTGCACGAATTGCTGCTGCCTGTGCTGGTCCAGAATCAGCTAAATCTCTTAAATAATTATCTACACTCTTTCCATTATTATTAACTAACTCTTGTGCCTCATGTAAATCAGCTAACGAAAGTTCTATTTTATCTCCACTCACTCCCGGTTGTTCCATTGACTTTCTAGCTGCTGCATAATCTACGGCTTTTCCTGTAACTTCCCCTGTTTTTCTTAAAATTTGGCGAACTTCTCTTGCCGTATTGGAAAGTAAGTTTGTATTTTTAGGGTCTTGCCCTACACTAAGAGCATCTACTGCCTTTGTTAACAAATCATCTTCGGAAAGTTTTATCCCCGCAAGTAAGCTATATGACTTTAAGTTTTCCACAGTTAATGGAATATCTTTCTTAATAAATGTCTGTGCTGCATTTATCATATCCGTATTTGCTCTTAAACCTGCTTGGAACAATAAATAGGTTACTTTTGGCTCTAATTGTTCCCATGCCTCCTGTGTCAATGGATGCTCTTTTCTAGAATACGTTTGTGCCATCGTCTTAGCTGTTGATATATTTTCTAATGTTGGTGTCAATTTATTTCGCACCATATATTCACATTCAATCGGAGCTAATTTTACACCTGTTGGCACTTTTTCAATGGCAATCGCCACTTTTTCCAAATTTGCTTTTGTCACAGGAATATTTGCTTTCATTAACTTCTCTGCTATTTTTTCTGCCTTTGGATTTCCTGCCAATATTTTTATTGCTTGCTGAATAACAATATCTCGGTCACTTTGAATTTGCTCGATTTGATGCTCGATAGCTGTTTGCTTTAATTCTTTTTGGAGTTTGATTCGCTCCATAGCTACTTCTAACTGCTCTATGGTCATTTCCGCTACTGGAAAACCTTCTTTTTGAAGCATTACCATGTCTTCTTCTGTCATACAACTAGAAACATTAGTTAAACGCACTTGATTTTGTTCTGCCTCTGTGCCTTCTAGTTGTTTTACTTTTTCTTGTGTTACTTCCTCTTGTTCTACTCCATTTTTAGAATAGACCTCTGATGTTTGCTCTGATTTTACTTCTTTTGTTTCTGTATATACAGTTGCCTCTGTAATCCCAGAAGCCCCTGTTTTTCCTGTACTATCCGTAGACTGACTACTATTTGATTTTGTTGCTTCATTGGATTGTTTTTGCTGTACTCCATAAGCCGCAAGGGCATTTACTATACTCATACTGTTCTCCTATAACTATCCTTTTTGACTTATATACTATTTCGGCAAATATAGAAAAATTCTTAACCGTTACTGTTCACTTCGTTCCAGTAACCAGCAAAAATCCATCTTAACTTTGCTTCGCAAATGGATTTTTACTTTGTTATGCCACATTTTCTTACGCTCTTAGCAGTAAATGCTAAGAGCTATGTAAACAGTAACACTTAACCTACTACCTTATAAGTTTCTGTTGACATTCTATTTAGGAAAGCATAAAATTTCTTTTACTTCCATATACTTGTTTTAAATTATCTATAAAAAATACATCACAAGAAAGGGCAAAGTTCTATGAAAAAACCTCGAAATTTTTTACATATTCTCTGTTTTTGTTTCTTATTATTTAGTGGGTGTTCTACAACAAATACAGAAACTCCTAATGATACTTCTATTACAAACATTCCGACACCTACCCCTACATTTGAACAATTTGCTACCAATATATTTGTAGAAGAAGTGTCTGCTGATACGATTTCTTTACACTACTCTCTTTCTAATCCAGAGAATTATGGTGTTTCTAACTATCCTATTACACTTGGTTCTGTTTCCGATGCTGTTTCTTTTGATGAAACTGCTCTTTCCTTATATGAACAGCTTTCTACTTATGATATATCTACCCTTTCTGAGGAAGAAGCTCTTACGTTTCAAGTTTTAGAACGTCATTTAGATTTAATGATACAAGCAGATTTTTCTTCTTATTTATCAGAATTACTTGGTCCTACGACTGGTTATCAAGCACAATTACCAATTCTTTTAGCAGAATATCGTTTTGATTCCAAACAAGATGTAGAATATTACTTAAATCTACTTCCTTGTGTCTATGATTATTTTAAAGAGATTGCCAAATTTCAAAAAGAAAAAAGCGAAGCTGGTTATTTTATGAATGACAATACAGCAAAAGAAATTATTGCTCAATGTGAAGATTTTTGTAAAAACCCTGATGATAATTTTCTTGTTAGTACGTTCGAAGAACGATTAGAAACTCTTTCTTTAACTGCTGTCGAACAAGCTGATTTTTTATCTAGAAATCAAACAGCACTTTATACGTATGTATTTCCTGCGTATGATTTATTGATTGATACTTTAACCGAATGTCTTGGTACTGGAACGAATGAATATGGACTTTCTTATTTTGAAGGTGGAAAAGAATATTATGCTATATTAACGGCTTATAACACAGGTTCAGATAGAACGATGAATGAACTAAAACAACTATTGCTTGATGCTATTATTGCTAGTTGTGATACTATGATAGAAACTCTTACGACAGACCAAACAGTTTATGACGATGCAATAAACCCTACTTTTCCAGAAACAGACCCTGAAACTATCATTCATTATATAGAAGAAGCCTCCCAAAAAGATTTTCCTTTTGTAGATTGTGGTGATTATACAATTAAATATATCCCAAAATCATTAGAAGATTATGTAAGTCCTGCGATGTACCTTGTTCCACCAATAGACAATTACCATGCTGGTGTTATTTACATCAATCAAAATCCAGTGTATGATTTAGATATTATTTTTCCAACAATTGCCCATGAAGGATATCTGGGACACCTTTATCAAACTGTAGCTACGCTTTCTAGTGAAATTCATCCTCTTAGATACTTACTTTCTCCTTCAGGCTATGAAGAAGGGTGGGCTACTTATGTAGAAACTTATTCCTACAACTATGCTAAATTTTCTAAACCTTTGACTTCCTTTTTACAAGCAGACCAAATTGCAACACTGTGTTTATATGCTTTATCTGATATTTTTATTCACTATGATGGCTATACACCTGAACAGTTATCCACATTCCTTGCAGACTATGGATTTCCAGAACAATCTAGTTCTATTATTTATGAAACTTTACTTTCTGAACCAGGTGCTTATTTACCTTACGCTGTTGGATATTTAGAATTTATAGAATTACAAAAAGAAGCAAAAAAACTTTGGGGAGATGCATATAGTGACTATAAATTCCATGAATTTTTATTAGAAACTGGACCATTACCATTTTCTATTTTAAATGAAATGATAAATACACATTAGCCAAAACATTGCAATAAGGCTTTTGAATATTCTATCAAAAGCCTTATAACTTATAAAAACTATTCTTTTATAAAAAAATATTTATTCCTGTATAAGCACAATACTCCAATGCCTTTGTCAACTTTTTTTCTGTTAATGGTTTTACAGCAAAATAACTACAATCTAAGCGATGCGATTGTAATGCAAAACTACGGTCATTTGAAAACCAAAAGACTGCTAAATCTCTGTCGTGTTCCTTTACAGTATAAACGCCTTCCATACCTTTTGCACCATCTGCTAAAATAATGACTAAATCCCTCTTTCCATCTACAAGCCTCATTTGCAATTGTTCTTGTTCATTGATACAAGAACAAATCAACTGTCTTCCATTCAATATAGGATTTATTTTTAATAATGCAATTACTTCTTCACATTCTTCTTGTTGACCATACAGTATAATATTTTGTTGTAAATACATACTTTTTCTCCTCCTGATGGGCTGCCTTCAAAAAGAGGTCAGCCGGATTTGGTCAATCAAAAAGAGCGGAGCCGAGACCCCACTCTTACCAATACTACCTCTATATTGGAAACGAATCTTATGTTCTTCTACTTTTTTTATATAATGATATAAAATACCATCTACTGCTACACAACCTGTATAAGGAATATTATCCGAAAGATGATATTCTTCCTCTACAGTATCACAAAAATCACTCAGTCCTGATTTGTCATTTGTTTCAATATAATGTCTAACTGCTGTTAAAATATGCTTTAAATCATGCTTTGTTTTTCTCGCTGTTTCTACCTTTGACTGTAATCCCATATAATGTATTTTCGATATATCTAGTTGATTTTCTAATGCTTGTTTATCTAATAATGTTTGATGATTCGTAGCAACAATACTACAAAAGAAAATACTAGAACTTCCAATAAACAAACGACTACAAAGCATAGGAAAAGTTTCTACATTCTGTTCTATTGGTAATGCAAGAAACATCGCAACATATAAAAATATTGGAATAAACCATACTTCTTTCCAATACTCTGCACATTTTTCTGTTAAAAAAGGGAAAACCGTCTTTTGCAAAAATTTCCTTACTGGCAAATAAAAAACAATCATCAAAACAATATAAATACCTGTTCCAAGAAGATATTGATATAGTTCATTCCATGTTTTGAAAAGTTGAGAACAGTAAGTAGCAACCGAAAGCAATAGATACATACAAGTAGCAGTTGCACCAAATGTAAAAATATGCTCCTTATAATAACCACGAATTATAATCATATTAGCAACTACCAATAGTACTTGTAACAAAAGCATATCCAAACGAACTATTCCCGTAGCAGTCTTAAAATCATTTAAAACACAAAGCAACAATAACATATTAAATAAAATTATTATTGAATATACAATAAAAAGCATTTTTTTCTGCTTTTTCATCAATTTATTGGAAAAAGGGAAAAAACGAAGTAAAAGTCCTGGTATATAACACAAGGTCACTTCTATTGCCATAAATATTCGCAATCCTAATGTCATTGTACCTCTCCTTTCCAAAGAAGCTTTTTCATCTTATAATCCATATAAGCATCTTTCACTTCTTGACGTAATTTACGTCCAATTGGAATGATTGTTCCATCTCTTAATTTCAATTCATTGGTTGGTACAGTAGCAATCATTCGCAACGGCACTAACGCATATCGAATTGGCTTTATAAAATCCATTGGTTCTAACTGTTCACAAAACTGTGCAAATGTTGTTGTTGTCGTTATATCTCCTTTTGTTGTATGTAAAATACATTTATGTTTATCCGCTTCAATCCACAAAACATCTAAAAGCAATATACTTTCTTCCATACGATTGCATTTATAAGTAAGCATTTGCATCGCTGTATAAGCATGAAAATATCTATCTAATGTTTGAAACAATTTTTCCTTATCTACTGGTTTTGTTAAATACCGTAATGCATTTACTTCATAAGATTCTGCTGCAAATTCATTTGAAGTACTACAAAAAATTACTTTAGCACTTGCTTTGTTATTCATAAGCTCATTCGCTGTCTGAATACCATTCAAGTCACCCATAAAAATATCTAATATAATTAAGTCATACACTGTATAATCTGCTGATAATAATTCCTCACCTGAAGCAAATTCATCAATTGTTGCAATATAGTTATGTATATCTATATATGTATTTACCATTGTGCAAATTTTCTCACGTTCTTGTTGCAAATCATCACAGATAGCAAATTTTAATTGCTTATTCACTATCATACCCTTCTTTCATAAAAATTCCCTTTTGTTATACTACGATTTTCTACAAAATGCAACATTATCCTATCATAAATTTCTTTGCCAAATCTTAACTTGCTTTTTCTCATAATGCTATTATAATAAGATTATACTTAAATTGCTTATAACTAATTCATTCTTACCTATATCAAGAGAGCTTCTTATTTTTTATAAGAGGCTCTCCTTTATTTTATGCGAGTAATGTTTCCCTATATACTACAAAAAAAGGAACAGCCACTCCAAAGTGGATGCTCCTTATCTTATATATTCAGATAAAATAATTATTTTGTTTACTTTACCGTATTATAACAAAGACTCAAGTTGTCCTTCACTGTACAAACAGCAAGTGCAGTTTCTGTAGAAGACATAGGTGCAGCGACGGCTACTACACTATTTACTTCAAATGAAGCATATTCTTCTTTCAAATTAATTTTTCCTATATTGGTAATACCTAAATGTGTTTTATTTTCTTTTGTCATACTTAACAAGCCTGTCATTTTTTCAGCAATCTCATTTTTATAACCTGCATAATGTGCCATAAATGCACCATCTACTAAAGTAGGTGCAAATAAAAGAATGCTCTTTGTGATAAAATATCTTTTGTTAGGGTCTTCTAAACTAGCTTTAATGCACTGATGAACTTCTTTTGCGTTTTCTTCAAAAGATTTTTCTGCATTATATTGGAAATGAAATCTCATAACAGCTACTTTATTACTCATAGAACGATTTGTTCCTCTTGTAGATGTTGGCATACCAATGAATTGATATTGTGGATTTTTCTGTAATGTCTTTGCAGCAATATAACTATTGATTGTAATTCCAAGTTCTTTGGATTTTGCTTTAATTTCTGCCAAGCTTTCTGTCATAGCTACTGGCTCAATATAACTTTTTCTATTTTTCCAAAACTGTTCATGTACGTTAAAATAATCTTCCCATGTAAATGTTTTTCCTACTTTCTTCCACTGACCATTTAATAACTTAATTCCTAACTTTTTCAAGAATGGATATTTTACCTTAGGAAGTGGCTCTTGATTATCATTATTTAATGGTTTATATTCTACACTTTCCCCTGCAAGATTACTTAAAATATCCTGTGTAAAAAGAACCATAGAACCACCATCTCCAAAAATATGATGTGCCATAATCAATAAACGAATTTCATCTTTTCCATCGATAATAAAAGTTCTAACGAACTCACCTTCATTGATTTTAAATGTCTTTTTTTCATTTTCATGAATAATATCAATCCAATTACGCTCGTCAAAAAATACTTTACATCCTGTTTTAGACATAGTTTCAAAATATGCTTCTCCATTTTCTAATACTATTTTAGACATGGTTGTTTCATTTTGTGTATATGCCTTTTCTACTGCTTTCTTAACATCTTCTACTTTTATATCCGTTTTTTTCTTTAATGTTATAAAAAGTGATGGATAAATATTAGGATCAAATAAAAAATAATGCATTAAACTCTGTGCCTGTGTTTTGTTCACTGTTCCACTCTTTGTCATTTCTTTTCTCCATTCTAAAAAATATTTTTATGTATTATTTATTTAAAAAAGCCTCAATTCTATCTGATACATTTTTTCGTAAATTATCGTGATAAAAACTGTAATCATACAAATGAAAACTTTCTTCTCCAAAAAATTCTGCTATCATTTCTTTTGTTTCTGGTGTATTTTTAAACGTTGTGCAAATAACAACACCTCGTTTTGTATCTACCTTTGCATCTGCAAGTGCTGGTATAGAATTTCCTTCCTCGTCCTTAGAACCTAAATTTTCTTCTATAGACGCATAAGTGTTATCTAATTTCCAGTTAATAGGATTGATAGAGATAGCACCTTCTTTTACAACACAATTATTGCTGTCGCTATTTTCTGGTCCTTCTGTATTATAAGAAATAATGACACCAGTATCATCAGCACCTATTGCAAATTTTAAATGTGGATTGTTTGCAAGGTATTCTTCTGTCACAGAAAATCCTATGACATAAGCAGCTACCATTCGTTCTAAATATTCTGGGTGCTCTTTCATATAATCTGATAAAACTACTTCAATCCAAGAAGAACCTTGAGAGTGTCCTGCTAAAATAAAAGGTCTTCCTTCATTCAAATTTTCAAAGTAATAGTCGAGCATATGGTAAATATCTTGTGAAGCAAGATAAGGAAGACACTCTGGATTATTTTCTATCACATCTAACAAGCTATTTACTGTCAATTGTCGATAATAAGGTACATATAAATTACAGCTTTCTTCAAATACACTCACTTGTGTAGTAGCAAAATAATCTGCTACTCCTCTCATAATTTTGTCATTTATCTTTGCAACATCCTTTGTAGCATTTGTTATAATGCCATGAGAAGAAGGATACAGATAAATGGCATCCACTTGTTTTGTATTTTCTTCTGGTAAAAACATCCAATTATCTTTGTCGGAATAATCTACTTTATCTTTAAATCTTGTAATACCTGTAATATGTGCAATATCCTCTGGAACTTCTTCTAAAAACTTCAAATTTTCTTTGTGATTATGATAAGCAATAACACCTCCACACATTCCACATACTACGATTACCACCAAAAGAAATATTAAAAATTTTTTTAATTTCCCTTTTTTCATAAACGTTCCTTTCTTTAAAAATTTTATTTTATCTGATGAAAGTGACTTTGCAATATATCTTCTTGCATATCCTCTGCACTTACACCAATTTGCCTACATAAATTCTTCATATACTGATATGCAGCACTTTGCATCATAAGTTCTGCTACTTCTGCTACATATCTATTTTCATGA
>CALASV010000018.1 GCA_937888895.1 uncultured Clostridia bacterium
GCTCGTATGGATTTGATGAATCAAATGGGGTTAAACTACAAACAGATGGAAGAAATGGAAATTTTAAGTCCGGTTATTTCTATTTCTGTAGAATATCGCAGTATGGTGCATTTTGATGATACGATTGTTATTGATACAAAAATGTTAAAATATAATGGAATTAAAATGGAAGTAGAATACTGTATGACAGATAAAGAAACAGGAGAAGTGCGTTGCAAAGCAACCAGTAGTCATTGTTTCTTAAATCGAGCAGGACAACCGATTTCTTTAAAACGAAAATATCCGGAATTGGATACAAAATTTTTTCAAATGAAGGACGAATAAAATGATAATAGAACGATTACAAGCATTAAGACAAGAAATGGCAAAGCGTAATATTGCCATTTATGTTGTGCCAACAGCTGATTTTCATGAATCGGAATATGTAGGTGTACATTTTAAAGCAAGAGAATTTATTACAGGCTTTACAGGTTCAGCAGGAACAGCTGTGACTACCATGACAGAAGCAGGTCTTTGGACAGATGGCAGATATTTTGTACAAGCAGGACAGCAATTAGAAGGAACAACCGTTACACTTTATAAAATGGGAGAAGAAAGCGTTCCTACAGTAAACGAGTATATTGAACAGACATTACAAGAGGGCGAAATATTAGGTTTTGATGGACGTGTTATCAATGGTGCATGGGGCAAAAAGTTGCAGGAAATTGTTGCAAAGAAACATGGCTCTATGGCAGTTGAAGAAGATTTAATTGATGCTATTTGGACAGATAGACCAGCACTTTCGAAAAAACCGGTAAATATCTTAGATTTAGCTTATACAGGAAAAAGCACAAAAGAGAAACTTTCTGATGTTCGAAAAGTAATGGCAGAAAAAAAGGCAGATATTCATCTTTTGACATCTCTTTATGATATTGCATGGCTTTTGAATATGCGTGGAAATGATATCGACCATGTTCCGGTTGTACTTTCTTATCTCGCACTTACACAAGAAGAATGTATTTGGTTTGTACAAGAAGAAGTTATAACAGAAGAAGTAAAGATATATTTGGAAGACAAAGAAATTATAACAAAACCGTATAACAGTTTTTATGATTATGTAAAAGAGATACAACAAAATCAAGAAAATTTGACAATTTTACTCAATACTTCTGTGGTAAACTATCGTATTTGTAATAGTATTTTAGAATCAACAACGATTATAGATGAAATAGAACCTACTGTATATATGAAAGCACAGAAAAATGAAACAGAAATTGAAAATACGAAAAATGCACATATTAAAGATGCGGTAGCAATGTGTAAATTTATGTATTGGCTGAAAACAAATGTGGGTAAAATAGCTATGACAGAGCTTTCTGTTTCCGATTATTTAGAACAATTACGAAAAGACGAAGGTTGTGTTGCATTAAGTTTTAATACGATTTGTGGTTATGCAGAACATGGTGCAATTGTGCATTATAGTGCAACCGAAGAAAGTAGTGTAGAAATTAAACCGGAAGGGCTTCTTTTGGTGGATTCGGGTGGACATTATTTGGAAGGTACCACAGATATTACAAGAACATTTGCACTTGGAGCAGTTACAGAAGAAATGAAATCCGATTTTACACGCGTTTGTCGTTCCAATATGAATTTAGCAAATGCAAAATTTTTATATGGCTGTTCCGGTATGAATTTAGATGTTTTAGCAAGACAACCACTTTGGGAAGTAAATATGGATTATAAACATGGTACAGGACATGGAGTAGGACATATTTTAAATGTACATGAAGGACCAAATGGATTTCATTGGGGAAGAAAAGCCTATCAGCACCCATTAGAAGCAGGTATGATTACAACGGATGAACCAGGTATTTATAAAGAAGGAAAATATGGAATTCGTTTAGAAAATGAACTTGTTTGTCGTAAGGGCGAGAAAAATGAATATGGACAGTTTATGTATTTTGAAAATATCACATATGTTCCAATAGATTTAGATGCACTTGACCCAACGCAAATGACAGCAACAGAAAAGAAATATTTGAATGAATATCATAAAAATGTATATAATACCATAGCTCCACTTTTAACCGAAGAAGAAGCAGAATGGTTGAAAGTGTATA
>CALASV010000019.1 GCA_937888895.1 uncultured Clostridia bacterium
CAAGGTCAAGTGTCTCCATAGACATTAGGCCTTTAGAAACATAGTCCATAATTGTTTCTTGATAAAAATCATGAGGAAAATCGTAAAGTTGAACATCAGTACCAGCTTCTAATGCCATTTTAATTGCTTCTTCTCTTGTTTCTGCTACATTATGGTCACAGTTTAACATAGAAATAGCACACATATCGGAACGGACAAAGCCACGCATTCCCCATTGGTCACGGAGAACTTCAGTAAGTAATTCTTTATCGGATGGAACAGGTTGGCTATCAATAGAACTATAAGAACACATGACATTGTACGCACCAGCATCTTTTACGGCTGCTTCAAACACAGGTTGACAGTATTCATACATTTCATGTTTGCCAATGGCAGCAGGAGCACAGTTAAGTCCACCAATAGGAATACCATAACCAGTATAATGTTTTAGTTCGGAAGCTACTTTATCATGTCTAGAAATATCATCCCCTTGAAGACCTTTTACAATATGATATGCAAATTTGGAAGAAAGATAGGTATCTTCTCCGAAGTTTTCTTCGGTTCTTCCCCAACGAGGTTCTCTTGCAAGGTCACAAACAGGATTCCAAGTTTCTTGAATACCACAAGCTCTTGCTTCTCTTGCAATCGCTGCTCCCATTTCTTCTCCAAGAGTTGGGTCAAAGGTACAACCAAGAGCAATCTGTTGTGGGAAAACCGTAGCACCTTCTTTACAATATCCATGTAAAGCTTCTTCACAACAAAGAATTGGAATACCAAGACGAGTATTTTCTATTGCATAACGTTGAATGTCGTTGTATGCTTTTGCGTTACTATTTCTTAACTGGACAACGCCATAAGGATTGTCTCCCATTATTTTTAGTTTTTCATAGTCAGCTTTTATTAAGCCGGTTTCTTTGTCTTCGTATGTAATATCTGAAGCAGAGTATTGGTCGATTTGGCGAACCTTTTCTTCTAAAGTCATTTTTGAGATAAGGTCGGCGATTCGTTCTTCTACAGGAAGTGTTTTGTCTTTATATTTTTCCATAAGAAAGCTCCTTTTTATGATAGTTTTAAAAGTTTAGTTTTTTTGAAATGTTTTATATAGTGAAACATTTCAAAATTCCTAAATTTAGTATATCATAAATAAAAAGAAAGCACAATTTTCTTTTATCACTTTAATAAATTTTAAGATTTTTTGAAATCACATAATGAAGTTTTATAAATCATATCTTTACAAATAAAAACAAATACCTTATAATATAGTAATGAATACTACATAATAAGGATTTTAAATTTATAAAAGTTTTTAAATGGAGGAAAGAATGGGAAATTATATTATTAGTTGTTGTTCCACAGCAGATTTAAGTAAAGAACATTTTTTAAAAAGGGATATTCCTTATATATGTTTTCATTATGAGTTAAATGGTGTAGAGTATAAAGATGATTTAGGAGAAAGTATGTCTTTTGAAGATTTTTATCGTGCGATGGCACAAGGTGGTGAAACAAAGACTTCTCAAATAAATGCATCAGAGTTTGAAGAATATTTTGAAACATTTTTAAAGCAAGGAAAAGATATTTTGCATGTTTGTTTATCATCAGGTATTTCTGGTGTATTAAATTCTGCTATTATTGCACAGAATATATTGCAGGAGAGATATCCAGATAGAAAAATTTATATTGTAGATTCTTTAGGAGCTTCTTCGGGATATGGTTTATTGATGGATAAATTAGCAGATTTAAGAGACGAAGGAAAAACAATAGAGGAAGTAAGAGAATGGGCAGAGAAAAATAAATTAAATTTGCATCATTGGTTCTTTTCTACTGATTTAACCTTTTATGTAAAAGGTGGAAGGATTTCGAAAACGGCGGGATTTGTAGGTGGAATTTTAGATATTTGTCCATTATTAAATATGAATCGTATGGGACAGTTGATTCCTCGTCAGAAAATTAGAACAAAAAAGAAAGTAATCGAAGCTATTGTAAAACAGATGGAATTATATGCACAAGATGGAGCAGATTATAATGGAAAATGTTACATTTCTCAATCTGCTTGTTATGAAGATGCAAGGAAAGTTGCAGATTTGATAGAAAAGAGTTTTCCGAAGTTAAATGGTAACGTAGAAATTAATCATATTGGTACAACGATAGGAAGCCATACAGGACCTGGAACAGTAGCACTCTTTTTCTGGGGAACAGAACGAGAATAATAATTGTACAATACTATCTAAAAACATCTTGCAAATGTTGTCACTTTGTGAGAAAATAATGTTGTGTAATAACTATGATAAAATTTTGAAAGGAATGGTATGAAAAATGAGTAAAAAACCAACAGTATTAATGATTTTAGATGGTTATGGATTAAATGAAAAGGCACAGGCAAATGCCGTTGCAATCGCAAAAACTCCTGTTATGGATAAATTAATGGCAGAGTATCCTTTTGTAGAAGGTAATGCTTCTGGTATGGCAGTAGGTCTTCCAGATGGTCAGATGGGTAACTCCGAAGTTGGTCATTTAAACATGGGTGCTGGTCGTATTGTATATCAGGAATTAACAAGAATTACAAAGGAAATTCAGGATGGTGAGTTCTTTGAAAATAAAGAACTTTTGGCAGCAGTAGAAAATTGTAAGAAAAATAATAGTGCATTACATACATTTGGTTTATTATCTGATGGTGGTGTACACAGTCATATTACTCATTTGTATGGTTTATTAGAGTTAGCTAAGAGAGCAGGGTTAGAAAAAGTTTATGTACATGCATTCTTAGATGGTAGAGATACTGCACCTACTTCTGGTAAGGGATTTTTACAAGACTTACAGAATAAGATGAATGAAATTGGTGTTGGTGAAATCGCTTCTATTCATGGTAGATATTATGCAATGGATAGAGATAATCGTTGGGATAGAGTAGAAAAGGCTTATGCTGCATTAGTATATGGCGAAGGCAATCAGGCTGATTGTGCATTCTGTGCCATTAAGAAATCTTACGCAGAAGATGTAACAGATGAATTTGTAGTTCCTACGGTAGTAGCAAAAGATGGTAAAGCAATTGCTACCATTAGTGAAAATGACTCTGTTGTATTCTTTAACTTCCGTCCAGACCGTGCAAGAGAAATTACAAGAGCGTTCTGTTCTGATGATTTTACTGGTTTTGAAAGAAGAAATGGTAGATTTAACTTAAAATTCGTTTGCTTCTCTGAATATGATGTTACTATTCCAAACAAGACAGTAGCATTTGAAAAGATTGCGATTACAAATACATTTGGTGAATTTTTAGCAGCTAATAATATGACACAAGCTAGAATTGCTGAAACAGAAAAGTATGCTCATGTTACATTTTTCTTTAATGGTGGTGTAGAAGCTCCAAACGAAGGAGAAGATAGAATCCTTGTTAATTCTCCAAAGGTAGCTACTTATGATTTAAAACCAGAAATGAGTGCTTATGAAGTAGCAGATAAGTTAGTAGAAGCAATTAAGTCTGGTAAATATGATGTAATTATTACAAACTTTGCAAATCCAGATATGGTAGGTCATACAGGTATCGAAGATGCAGCAATTAAGGCAGTAGAAGCAGTAGATGAATGTGTAGGAAAAGCTTATGAAGCATTATTAGAAGTAGATGGTCAGATGTTTATTTGTGCAGACCATGGTAATGCAGAACAGTTAGTTGACTATGAAACAGGTGCTCCATTTACAGCTCATACAACAAATCCAGTTCCATTTATTCTTGTAAATTATGACAAGGATTATACATTAAGAGAAGGTGGATGTTTGGCTGATATTATTCCAACAATGATTGAAATGATGGGTATGGAACAGCCAAAAGAAATGACAGGAAAGTCATTACTTATTAAGAAATAAAACAGTTCAAATATATAGCTTGATTCTTGTCGTTAACGCAACTAAAAATCTCATTTTATGGTGGAACTGTTACAAAAAATAGCTTTACAAATAGGTAAAACTTTTATATAATGATATCTATGTAATAAATCCTGAGGTTTAGGAGGTGTGGATAGATGGCAGTGTTAAGAGTGATTGTGACAGTTTTATATGTTCTTATTTGTATAGCTTTAGTTACCGTAGTATTATTCCAGGAGAGTAAGTCTCAGGGGCTTGCTGGTTCTATTAATGGTATTGCTGAAACATACTGGGGCAAGAACAAGGGGCGTTCCATGGAAGGTGCATTAGAAAAAGCTACAAAAATTCTTGCAGCACTTTTTATTGTGTTATCCGTTGTACTTAATCTGAATTGGTAAAAGTATATAAGAAGATAGAAAACGTGTCTTGTAGTAAGGCACGTTTTTCTTTTCTATGAGATACGTTGCTAGAGTAATGTATAGAAGTTTACTTCGGTTAAATAAAACTATGTGTATTATTGCATTAATGTAGGAAGGTGATACAATATTTCTTAGGAAACAAGACATACTAGAGAATAAGAAAAGAAAGTTAGAAAGAAGAATGGGGTAAAAGTATGAAATATATTAGTAAAAATCAAAAACGTATAAAGGCAGCAGTGAAGACTGTACCAGAAGTAAAAGAGGGTATTTTTGCTGGAACGACGAGAGGGTTTGGCTTTGTTCAAATAGAAGGAGAAGATGATGTTTTTGTGCCTGAGAAAGATACCAAAGGGGCATTACATGGAGATACTGTTTTAGTAGAAATTGCATCGAATATAGAAAAAGGAAAAAAACGAGAAGGGAAAATCGTAAAAATTGTAAAAAGAGATGCGATATTTGTTGTTGGTACATTTGAGAAAAGTAAAAATTATGGATTTGTTGTGCCAGATAATTTAAAGCTAGGCAGTGATATTTATATTGCAAAAGAACATACAAAAGGTGCAGTGAATGGACATAAAGTGTATGTAAAAATAACCGATTATGGAAATGAAAAGAGAAGTCCAGAAGGACGAGTAGTAGAAATTTTAGGACATATTAACGACCCAGCAGCAGATGTAAAAACAGTATTAAAATCTTTCAATTTAGAAACGGAATTTCCAAAAGAAGTAATGGAACAAGCACAATCTATGCCCGAATTTGTGAGTGAAAATGAATTACAAGGTCGATTGGATATGCGTGGACAATTGACGGTAACAATCGATGGAGAAGATGCAAAAGATTTAGATGATGCGATTACAATAAAAAAAGAAAATGGTATTTATGAGTTAGGAGTGCATATTGCAGATGTAACCCATTATGTGAAAGAAGGCTCTCCTTTAGATAAATGTGCCTTAGGGCGTGGAACAAGTGTATATTTAGTAGATAGAGTAATTCCAATGCTTCCACATCGACTTTCCAATGGTATTTGCTCTTTGAATGCAGGAGTGGATAGATTGACATTAAGTTGTTTTATGGAGTTTGATGAAACTGGTACCATTTTAGGACATCGTATTGCAGAAACAGTCATTCGTGTGACAAGAAGAATGAGTTATAATGAAGTATATCAAATTCTACAGACAATGAAAGAAGATGATGTAAACAGTTGTGAAGCAGAGATAAAACCAGAAAGTGGTTGTGAACAAGAAATAGAAGC
>CALASV010000020.1 GCA_937888895.1 uncultured Clostridia bacterium
CATTAGCATTAAATGCAAGTATTGAAGCAGCAAGAGCAGGAGATGCTGGTAGAGGTTTTGCTGTCGTAGCAGAACAAGTAAGAGATTTAGCAACAAAATCATCACAAGCTTCTCAAAATACAGTAGCATTGATTGTAGCATCCTTAAAGGCAGTAGAACGAGGTGTAAATTTAGCCAATACAACAGCAAGTAAATTGCAGTCCGTTTCCGATAATGCAATTGAGATTGCAGATATGGTAGGAAAAATTGCGATTAACTCTCAAGAACAGACAGCTTTTGTAGAACAAATTTCTGTTGGTATTGACCAAATTTCTGAAGTAACACAAACAGCTTCTGCATCTTCGGAAGAAAGTGCTGCAACAAGTGAAGAACTTTCTAGACAAGCAAGAATGTTGAAAGAATTAGTAGGACAATTTAAATTGAGAGACAAACAAAGCTAAATTAGAAAAGGTGTTGTTATTGTTGAAGCAACACCTTTCAAATTTACATAAAATTTCCGAGTAGGATAAAGAAATATTCTAAGAAAATCAAAAAGATTCGATTAACATAAAAAATATGGAGTAGATAAGCTTGTCTGCTCCATATTTTCTATTATTTTTGAAATAATGTTTCTAATGTTGTTTTAGCATCGAAAGATTGATAAGATTCGATATCAAATAAAGTAGAGCTATTCCAACGTAAAACAGTTACATTTTTTGTATAAGAGTGACTTACAGCTCGGTTTGGATATTTTTGTTGCCATTCAGGAAAATAAGTTTCCATATAGTGTTTTGCTAGTTGGATTGCTTCGCTATCAGAACCATTAGTAAGTTTTGTTCCACAAATAGATACGCCAGGTGGACTAGAGTGGAGTAGTACGACACTACCATCATCACACATACCTAAAGAAAGCCAAACATGACCTGACATACTAACAATATCACCAACTAAGAAAGTGTCAGGGTTTTTGATACATTCACCCCAACCTTTTTTGCTATATTCTGAAGCAATTGTGGAAGATTTAAATACATAACCTTCTTTATTGTTTTCTTGTTCAAATACGTTATATACAATCCAACCAATATATCCAGAACAGTCTAATCCATTTTCAATTTCATACTTATGATTTTTGTAATTATAGGTGTTGTCTTGTAAAGAGTAAAATATTTTCCATTGTGGACTAGTACCAATGATAGTAGCTCCCGGTCCAGCACCTGTATCTGCCTCATTCCAACCTCCACCCCAAATATACATCGTAGAACCAACAGGAAGTAGTGCACAAGAAAGTAAATGTTCCATAGATTGTGGACATATAGTGGGAGTTGGTGTAGGTGCTTTAGTAGCAGTTATTGTGTTCGTAGGAGATAAGATAGGAATCTTTTTTTTGAATTTTGGTGTTGGTTGTAATTTTATTTCATTGATAGTGGAAGTGGTCATATTTAACATACATCCATTCAATAAAGTTAGTAATAAGATATAAATTAATATATGTTGTTTTTTTTTCATTGGTCACTCCTAAAGAATAATTGTTCATGTATGTACAATTAACTATAAAAAAGAAAATGAATTTTGTCAAGAAATATAAATATTTTGTTAAATTTCTGAGTAGGAATAAAAACTACCCAAAACAACCACACCCTTCCACAAACAATCACAATCAAAAAAAACACTTAAAGAAGAAAATTCATTTTTACTTGTCATTTCTTGAAATCAATGATATTCTGTTTATATTATCAATAAAAAAGGAGAATTATTTCATGAGAGAAGCCTTTCGAGATTTTTCTTTTTCTACTTATATGGAAGATACAACAAAAGATTTTCTTATCACATATTTACAAAGATTCAAATCAGAAAACACTCAAAAAAATTATTGTATTGCTATTAATGAGTTTCTAGATTTTATAAAAAAAGATTTAACAAAAACTACAATGGATGATTGCAAGAAATATGTTATACATTTGGAATCTAAAAGAAATTCAAGTCTTATAAAAACATCTACATTATCTAAAAAGAAATATCAGCTTTCTAGTTTATTTTCTGTTATGTGTGAAGAACATATAAGAGAACGATTATCACTACCAATAGAATTTGAAAATTTCTTTTTAAATATTAAAACAGATGTTATCCCAGACCATTTTAAATATGAAAGAGTGCCATCTATGAATGATTTGGATGCATTATATTGTTATTTAAAAGAAAATGACCCTATGGTTTGTGTTGCTTTTTTACTTGCATTTAAAGTGTTTCTTAATATGGAAGAATTTAGAAATTTAACAGTATCTGATTTTTTTATGGATACAGAAGAACGAATGATAGTTTGTATTAGAAATCCATCTTTTCCATTAGATGTACGTTACAATTCCATTCCAGCAGATGTTAAAGAAATTCTTCTTTCTTATTTTGACACGATTACAATACAGGGTGCAATAGAAGCACCAAAATTATTTGCAAAGAAAGGTCATAATAAACCATATACGGACCGTATGCTACGATTTCGTTTAAAAAAAGCTTGTGAAGCTTGTGGAACTCCTTTATATACATTTAATGATTTTAGAAATGCAGGTGCTGTATATGCTGTTTCTTATCATGCTGATGTGAATATTGTGGCAAATTCTATGGGATATAAAACAAATACTCATATTGGGAAATTAAGTTCATTACAAATAAAAGTAAATGATGCAGGAGATTTGCTTGGAATCTCTTTCAAATCAACAGAAAAAAAATAAATCCATAATGAACACTTTATTTTTTACCAATTTAATGTTATAATGTATAGAACCGATGAAATAAGATTGGAGGTTGTTGCACAATGAGAAAAAAAATGAAAAAAGCAACAAAAGCAAAATTATTAAGTATTTTAACAATTCTTATGGTTATTTTTTGTACGATATTGCTTTATTGTGTAAATTACATTAATACAGAACAAGAAAAGATGTTAGAAAAACAATTTTATTATACGGTTTATGTAGATGCTTTTGGTGATACATCTTCTTATTTGACAAATGAAGTACGTTCTTATGCTGCTACAGGAGAAAGAATACATTATGAAAATTATTGGTATGAGGTGAATATTGCACAGAATAGAGAATTTTATATAGAAAAATTAAAAAAGCTTGGTCTTACAGAAAAAGAATTAGAATGGGTGGAAAGTATTGCAGAGATTTCTAATAATTTAGTTCCATTGGAAAAAGAGGCAATGGAAGCTGTGGAACTTGGTGATATTGATAAAGCGATAAATATTCTTTATAGTATGGAATATGAATCAGGAGTAGCTCAAATAAAATCTATTATTCAAAAATTTAATTTTTCGATTCAAGATAGAGTAGCTAAAAATATAGAAGGATTAAAAAAAGAATCGGATATTTCTTTTGTACTAAGTTATAGTGTAATTGCTATTACTATGTTAGTACAAATTGTTATGATTAAATTTGTTTTAACCGAATTAATTACTCCTATCGTGAAGTTTCGCAAGAAAATGTTAGAATTTGCCAATGGAAATTTGGAAGGCAATTTAGATTTTCCAGAAGATAATACAGAAATTGGAGAAACTGGTTTAGCAATTTCGGAATTTCAACGATATCAAAAAGAAGTAATTGCAGATATTGATTATCAATTATCAAATTTAGCACAAGGAAACTTTAATATATATAGCAAATGCGAGAATAGTTATCGAGGAAATTATTTTAATATTTTAGGTTCTTTGCGTACTATTAGGCATAGACTAAATGATACATTAAAAGATATTCGTGTAGCAAATACATTACTTACAAGCATTTATAATACAGTTTCTTGTGGTATTTTGCGTTTTTATCGAAAAGATGGATGTTATGAATTGTGTTCCATTAATCATGCTGGACTTATTATTTTTGATTGTACAGAAAAAGAATTTTATAATCAAGACTTTAGTTCAGGAATCCCTTCTCAAGTATTTTCAGAAGATGTAAAAGAATTAAAAAAAGTATTAGATGTTTTACAGCATTCTGGAGATACAAAAGAAACGAATTTTCGTATTAAACGAATGGATGGTACGATTCTTTATTTAACAGGTAGTGTTACAATGATAGCAGATGCTAATGAAAAAGATGGTAAAGAAACGATTCAACAAGTTGTTTATGATGTAACACAACGAGTAAAATCAGAAGAAAAACGTAGACAAGGGCTATTAGAGGAAGCTTCTACTGATTATTTAACAGGACTTTTAACGAGACGATATGCATTTCAGAAAATTAATAAATGTTTAG